>JALWGP010000147.1 GCA_027038775.1 Sedimenticola sp.
CGCATCCACCATCTGGCCCGCCACGGGCTGGAAGAAGAGCCCCAGGGCGAGCTGGCCGCCATGGGCGTGCCCCGAACCGCGCTGCCCGGCTGGGAAGACATCCAGATCCTCACCGCCCAGCTCGCCAGGCGGCCACTTGCCGACAATGCCCCCGTCGCCACGCGGCTGGTGATCGGCCCGCGCGCGGAAAAGCCACTGGAGCTGGAGATTCCCCTGCTGGTCTCCGACATGAGCTTCGGCGCCCTCTCGCGGGAGGCCAAGATCGCCCTGGCGCGCGGAGCGGAGCTGGCCGGCACCGCCATCGGTTCCGGCGAGGGAGGCGTGCTGCCCGAAGAGCTGGAGTCCAACCGGCGCTACCTTTTCGAACTGGGCCCGGCCATGTACGGCTACGACGAGGCCCTGCTCACCCGCATCCGGGCCTTCCATTTCAAGGCGGGCCAGGGGGCCAAGACGGGGGTGGGCGGTCACCTCCCGGGCAGCAAGGTGACCGAAGAGATCGCCCGCCTGCGCGGCCTCGAACCCGGCAGGGACGCCATTTCACCACCCACCTTTGTGGATCTTGAAACCCCGGCGGACTTCCGCCGCTTCGCCGACCGGGTCCGGGAGTTGAGCGGCGGCATCCCGGTGGGCATGAAGCTCTCCGCCAACCGCCTGGAAGCGGACCTGGACTTCGCCCTGCAGGCGGGTGTGGACTACCTCATCCTCGACGGCCGCGGCGGTGGCACCGGCGCCGCCCCCCGTATCCTGCGCGACCATACCGGCATCCCCACCATCGCGGCGCTGGCTCGGGCCAGGCGGCACCTCGACCGGCACGGCGCGGGCGACATCACCCTCATCGTCGCCGGCGGCCTCCGCCTGCCCGAGGACTTCTTCAAGGCGCTGGCACTGGGTGCCGACGGGGTGGCGCTGGGAAGCGCCGCCCTGCAGGCCATCGGCTGCGTCGCCGCCCGCATCTGCCACACCAACCAGTGTCCCAGCGGCATCGCCACCCAGGACCCTGCGCTGCGCGCGCGTCTCGACGTGGACGAGGCGGCGCTCAGACTGGCGCGTTTCCTCGCCGGTTCCGTGGAACTGATGAAGCTGCTGGCACGGGCCAGCGGCCACGCCGACCTGGCCCGCCTGGGCCCGGACCTGCTCACCAGCTGGAAGCGGGAGACGGCGGAACTGGCGGGCATCGCCTTTGCCGGCGCATCCGGCTAGTGGAGCGGCGCTCCCCTCGTCGATATTCCCTCCTCCACCCGGCAGCGCATGGCGCGGTCCACCAGGATGTGGGCCACCTCCTGCTTGCTGTCCACCATTTCGCGGATGTTCAGGTCCGCCAGTAGGGCCTTCTCCTCCAGGGTGAGGATCTTCACCACCAGGTTGGCATCGGGATTCACCTCCAGCACCGTCTCGCACACCAGCCGCTTCTTCTCCGGGTTGTCCAGGGTGACGATGACGGCAGACGCCTTCTCCAGGGAGAGCGCTTCGGCCACGGACCGCCTGGACAGGTCGCCGAGGTAGATGGGCTCTCCCCGGTCCAGCCCCTCGTGCACGTGCTTCATGGAGTTGTCCACCACCACGTAGTCGATGCCCCGGGCGCGCAGGTCGCGCGCCACGATCTTGCCCACCACGCTGTAGCCACAGACGACCACGTGGTTGCTGTGGCCCGAGAGGGGCGCCAGCTCGACGTGCGGCTCCTCAGGGCAGCAGTAACGGCTCACCAGCGGGTGCACCCTGCCCAGGTAGAAAGGGGTGAGCACCATGGAGAGCACCACCATCATGATGAGGGTCTGTTCCAGTTCGGAATCGAGCAGACCGCCGTTCATCGCCAGGGCGAAGATGGCGAAGGAGAACTCGCCGATCTGGGCCAGCGACAGGGCGCTTTCCAGCGCCACGTTCCTCGAGGATCCGGGACGCACCACCGCGTAGATCAGCAGGCTCTTGAGCGCCATGACCGCCAGGAGCAGCAGCAGAACCTGCCCCGCGTGGGCCACCAGGTAGCCGAGATCGATCTTCAGCCCCACGGTGACGAAGAAAGTGCCCAACAGCAGGTCGCGGAAGGCGGCGATGTCCGACTCCACCTTGTGCAGGTAGTGGGTCTCGGCGATGGCCATACCGGCGATGAAGGCGCCCAGTGAATAGGTGAAGCCCAGCTCGTGTGCCCCCATGGAGGCTCCCACCGTGATCACCAGCACCAGGCCGATGAAGAGCTCCTCCTCGCCGGTCTCGGCGGCAAAGCGCAGGATCCAGCCCACCAGGCGACGGCCGACCACGAACAGTAGCACGATGACTCCCGCCCCCACCAGGGTATCGAACAGCAGGAGTCCCACGCTCGCTTCCCGGTACTGCAGGAAACCGATGAGCAGCAGGATGGGAATCACCGCGATGTCCTGGAAGATGAGGATCCCCATGGCACGCTGACCGTAGGGCAGGTGGATCTCCTTCGAATGCTTCAGGTAGGCCAGCACCACGGCGGTGGAGGAGAGCGAAAGCGACAGCGCAATGATCAGCGCCGAGGTGACATCGATCTCCAGCAGGTAACGGGTGACGAGGAAGAGAATCACCGCGGTCACCACCACCTGCAGGCCGCCGTTGATGAAGACGAAGCGCTTGAGCTCCTTGAGCCGTTTCAGCGACATCTCCAGGCCGATGGAGAACATGAGGAAGACGATGCCGAACTCGGCGATCTCCCCCAGGGCCCGTGAGTCCGCCAGGTGCTTCAGGTCAAAGGCGTAGGCAATGATGGTGCCGGTAAGGATGTAGCCAATGACCTGGGAGATTCCCAGCCGCTTGAAGAGGATGTTGAGGGCGACGGAGATGGCCAGGGCCAGGGTGACATAGAGGATCACCTCGTGCATGCCGGCCCCGCGCCCCCCGGTTCAGGTGGAGACCGCGGTTCTCACCGCGTCGGCGATGGCATTGGCGAACTCGGTGACACGCGAGGCCTCGGTGCCCTCCACCATCACCCGGATCAACGGTTCGGTACCGGAAGGGCGCAGCAGTACCCGGCCGCTGTCACCCAGCGCGGTCTCCACATCGGCCACCACCTCCCGCACCCGGTGATCCTCCATCACCTCGGCGGGCGCCGCCCCATCCAGCTCCACGTTGACCAGCGTTTGCGGAAGCCTCGGCATGCCGATGCTCAGGTCCCTGAGGCTGGAACCGCTCAGCACCATGGCCGCCATCACCTGCAGCGCCGCGACAATGCCGTCCCCGGTGGTGGTGCGGTCGAGACAGATGATGTGGCCCGAGGGCTCCCCGCCCAGGGACCAGTCGTTGCGCTTGAGCGCTTCCAGGATGTAGCGGTCCCCCACCTTGGTGCGCTCCAGTTCCAGTCCCAGCTCGCGCAGGGCCAGCTCCAACCCCAGGTTGGTCATGAGGGTGCCCACCACCTTGCCGCGCAACCCCTCGGGCCGCTCTTGGCGGGAGCGGGCGATGATGTAGAGAATGGCGTCGCCGTCCACGATGGCGCCCTCGTGGTCCACCATGATGAGCCGGTCTCCATCGCCGTCGAAGGCCACGCCCAGGTCGGCGCCACGCTCCAGCACCGCCTTCTGCAATGCCCGGGGGTGGGTGGAACCGGTCTCGCGGTTGATGTTGAAGCCGTCGGGGCTGGCGCCGATCACCGTCACCTCGGCCCCCAGCTCCTCGAAGACGTGGGGCGCGATGTGGTAGGTGGCGCCGTTGGCGCAGTCCACCACCAGCCTGAGGCCCGACAGGCGCATGCTGGCGGGCACGGTGCTCTTGCAGAACTCGATGTAGCGCCCGGCGGCGTCGTCCACCCGCTCCGCCTTGCCCAGCTGGTCGGAGGGCACGGTGGTCAGGGGCTTCTCCATCTCTGCCTCGATGGCCACCTCCAGCTCGTCGGGCAGCTTGCAGCCGTCGGCGGAGAAAAACTTGATGCCGTTGTCGTAGTAGGGGTTGTGGCTGGCACTGATCATGATCCCGGCATCACAGCGCATATCTTCGGTCAAAAAAGCGATGGCGGGTGTGGGCATGGGGCCTACCTGGATGACGTTGTAGCCCACGGCCGTAAGACCGCTGACGAGCGCGTTTTCGATCATGTAGCCGCTGCGTCTGGTATCTTTGCCTACCAAGATTTTGTTTGTCTTGCTGTTTTTACGAAAATAGATCCCCGCAGCCATCGCTAAGCGCATGCTCAGCATCGCTGTGAGTTTCTTGCCGGCTTTGCCGCGCACTCCGTCCGTTCCAAAAAGCCTCATC
>JALWGP010000148.1 GCA_027038775.1 Sedimenticola sp.
CCCGTAGGAGGCCCGCCCCCGGGCCGAACTGCGAAATGGTGCCTCGGGCGAAAAATGCCCGGACCAGCATTGATTCAAAAGGATTTTTTCGGGAAAGAAAAAAGCCCGCCAGGGGATGGCGGGCTAAATCTGACAACAGTCAGGAGGAGTGAGAACATTCTGGATAACTTCCATTACCCGAATAGCAAGATACTGTTTCCAATACCTTGATGCGTAGTTTAACGCTTCAGCGAAAACTGATATTGACCCAGCTCAACTAAATAACAATAAATCGGTAGGGTTATTGGCGGCTACACGCCGTAACGTTCCCGGTAGGCCCGGATGGCGGCCACCAGCTCGCCGGATTCCTCTCTCTGCTCCAGGAACTCCACCAGGTTTTCGAGCCGGGCGATGGCCACCACCGGGATGCCGTAGTCCCGCTCCACCTCCTGGATGGCCGAGAGTTCTCCCTTGCCCCGCTCCTGCCGGTCGAGGGCGATGACCACCCCGGCGGGCTCGGCGCCCTGGGCGCGGATGATCTCCATGGACTCGCGGATGGCGGTGCCGGCGGTGATGACGTCGTCGATGATGAGCACCTTCCCCTCCAGCGGGTGGCCCACGATGGTGCCCCCCTCACCGTGCTCCTTGGCCTCCTTGCGGTTGAAGGCCCAGGCGATGTCCCGCCCGTGGTGGTCGTAGAGGGCGGCGGCGGTGACCGCGGCCAGGGGGATCCCCTTGTAGGCGGGGCCGAAGAGCACGTCGAAGCCGATGCCGGAATCGATGATGGTCCGGGCGTAGTAGCGGCCGAGCCGCGCCAGCGCCTCGCCGGTGTTGAAGAGGCCGGCGTTAAAGAAGTAGGGGCTGACGCGGCCCGACTTGAGGGTGAATTCGCCAAAGCGCAGCACGCCCCGCTCCAGGGCGAACTCGAGAAACTCCTTCTGGTACTCCTGCATGGTGTGCAACCCGGTGGAAAAAGGTGGCGGAATGGTAGCGTATAATCGCCGGTCATGTCGGCCCCCGATTCCACAGCTTCCCTCCTGACCCGCGGCTGGCAGAGCCTGCAGGTCTACCGCCATCCCCGCGCGCGGGTGATGCTCTTCCTGGGCTTCTCCTCGGGGCTGCCCCTGCTGCTGGTCTTCGGCACCCTCTCGGTGTGGCTGCGCGAGGCGGGGGTGGAACGCTCCACCATCGGCTTCATCAGCTGGGTGGCGCTGGCCTACGGCTTCAAGTGGGTCTGGTCGCCGTTGGTGGACAAGCTGCCCGTCCCGTTGCTCACCCGCCGGCTGGGGCGGCGACGCAGCTGGCTGCTGCTGAGCCAGCTGGGGGTGATGGCGGGCCTCGTGGGCATGGCCTTCAGCGACCCGGCGCAGGGGCTCGCTACCCTGGTGGGGCTGGCAGTGCTGGTGGCCTTCGCCTCGGCCACCCAGGACATCGCCATCGACGCCTTTCGCATCGAGAGCGCCGAGACGCGCATGCAGGGGGCCCTGGCGGCCACCTACATGGTGGGCTACCGCCTGGCCATGATCCTCGCCTCCGCCGGCGTGCTCTGGCTCGCCGACTGGGTGGCGCCGAGCGAGGGTGGCTACGATCCCCACGCCTGGTCCGTGGCCTACCTGGCCATGGCCGCCGCCATGCTGGTGGGCCTGGTGACCACCCTGGTGGTGGACGAGCCCGCGGTGCCGCCGAACGACAGCGAGGTGGAGCAGGCCGGGGCGCACCGCATCCGCCGGGCCGCCTGGCTGCCCCGCTGGGCGGCGGACCTCCTGGAGTGGCTGTGGCGGGCGGTGGTGAGCCCCTTCGCCGACTTCCTGCGCCGTTACCGCTGGCAGGCGGTGCTGCTGCTGGCCCTCATCGCCAGCTACCGCATCTCCGATATCGTGCTGGGGGTGATCGCCAACGTCTTCTACATCGACCTGGGCTTCACCAAGACCGAGATCGCCGACGTCACCAAGGTCTTCGGCATCGTCATGACCCTGGTCGGCGCGGCCCTGGGCGGGGTGCTGGTCTCGCGCTTCGGCGTGATGCGCATCCTCTTTGTCGGAGGCTTGCTGGCGGCGGCCACCAACCTGCTCTTCTCCCTGCTGGCCCAGGCCGGCCCGGACATCGGCCTGCTGATGCTGGTGGTGGCGGCGGACAACCTCAGCGCGGGACTCGCCTCCGCCGCCTTCGTGGCCTACCTTTCGGGGCTCACCAACGTGGCCTACTCGGCCACCCAGTACGCCCTCTTCAGCTCGGTGATGCTGATCTTTCCCAAGTTCATCGGCGGCTTCTCGGGGGTGATGGTGGAGCAGCTGGGCTATCCCGGTTTCTTTCTGCTCACCGCCGCCATGGGGCTGCCGGTGCTGCTGCTGGTGGCCCTGGCCTGGCGGCTGGTGCCGGTGAACGGGGAGGATCGCCTTGGCTCCTGACCTGATGGGTGCCTTCGTGGTGGGGCTGCTCGGTGGCGTCCACTGCCTGGGCATGTGCGGCGGCATCGTGGGGGCCCTGACCCTGGGCCAGCCCAGCGCCCGTGCCACGGAGCCCGGCTTCTGGCTGCTGCAGCTCGGCTACAATCTGGGCCGGCTCGCCAGCTACATGGCGGCCGGTGCCCTGGCAGGCGGGCTGGGGCTGCTGCTGGCCGGCGCCGGACCCCTGGCCGATGCGCAGAAACTCCTCGGCATCCTGGCGGGGCTCTTCATGATCGTGCTGGGGCTCTACCTGGCGGGCTGGTGGAGCGGCCTGGCGAAGGTGGAGCAGGCCGGCGGCGTGGTCTGGAAGCGGATCGAACCGTTGGGGCGCCGGCTGCTGCCGGTACGCTCCCCGCTGCACGCCTTCCTGCTGGGGATGGTGTGGGGCTGGCTGCCCTGCGGCCTGGTCTACAGCGTGCTGATCTGGTCCCTGTCGGCGGGCGGCGTGGGGCAGGGGGCGCTGCTCATGGGCGCCTTCGGGCTGGGCACCCTGCCCAACCTGCTGCTCATGGGGGCTGCCGCCGGCTGGCTGGGCGGGCTGCTGCGCCGGCCCCTGGTGCGGAAGCTGGCCGGCTCGCTGGTGATTCTCTTCGGCCTGATGATGCTGCTGCAGCTGCGCCCGGGTGTCTGAGCAGCCTGTGTTTCCCCGCGCTCTCGCCACGGTTCCCCAAGTCCGACAGGCTGCCAGCCCGCATCAGCGGGTGAAGAACTGCTGCTCGAACCTGGCCCGCAGGGTGTCGCGCGTGCCCTCGGGCGTCACCTCGATGTCGAAGGTGTCCACCTCACCGTTCTCCACCAGGAACTCCCCCAGGTAGTAGACCGCCTCCTCTTCCCGCACTTCCCGCAATGGAATGTTCCTCACCTGGCCGCGCAGGTTGCGGGAGGTGGCCTTGACGATGGCGCGCACCGGCTTGCCGGTGGTGCCCGGGATCTCCTTGATGACGCTGATGTTGATCATGGCCCGGTGGGGGCTGCGCCGAATGTTGTAGCGGCTGGCCATCTCCGGAGAGAGATCGCTGGTGAGGAAGGCATTGTGGTGGATGGTGTAGCCCTTCGCCCGGGTGGCGTTCTCCGCGGTGGCGGAAGCGCTCCAGAGCGACAGCAGCAGGATGGAAAAGAGGATGGATCTGACCATGGCGGCCTCCTGGTGGTGTCTCTGTTTCTGTTTGTTAGCTGTTTGTTAGGACCGGGCCAGGCGGAAGAATGCTTCTCCCGGGGCCGGCGACTGTTGTCGCGGGGGCTGGGCGAACAGGGAAGTGAGCCGCTGCACGCCGGAAAACCTCCCCTGCCAGGAAGTATAGTTCAATGCCGGGAAAGGGGCGCCTCAGGCGCTGCGGCTGCTCACCACGCGCAGGTGGGATTTCTTCGAATCCTTTCCGGGAGCGGCCCTGGTGAGCGTCTTGCGGGTGTTTTGCAGGGTCTCCAGTTGGCCCTCCAGCTTTCGGCACTCGCGGTCGAGGCTGGCCAGGCGCTGGCGAACCATGCTGCGGGAGCGGCCGGAGAGTTTCAGGTCGGCCAGCTGCTGGGAGAGCGCGTTGCGATGTTCGTGGATCTCCTGGGTGAGAGCGTCCAGGGCGGTCTCCAGCCACTCCTTGGCGTCGGTGTGGGCCTGCAGAAAGATCTTTCTCACCCGGGTGATGATGGTCTGGAAATAGCGCCTCACTGCGAAGTGTTGCTCGGTGAGGGTGGTCCTGGGGCTCTTGCGGAAGATCTCCGACTCCTGGTGCACCAGGTTGAGCTCCACCTGGTGGCCGATGAGCGAGAGCATCTGCGGTTCGGCCAGCTGCATGCCGTGCTGGGTCTGGAAACGGCGGTAGATGGTGCGCACCAGGCGGCGCATCTCCTGGGTCTGGTTGGAGGCGATCTCCATCTGCTGGTTGATCTCCTCGAAGAGCTCCCGCATCGCCTCCTTGAGTCCGACGGTGGTCCAGGCGCCGGTCATGCGCTTGTAGGCCTCGCCGATCATGGTGTCGAGGCGGGTGGGGGAGATGGCGTCAAGCACGATCTTGCCGTGGGCGGTGAACTCGGCCCGGGCCTGCTTGTAGGCCTGGATGCTCGCCTGGTAGCGCAGCTTGTCTTTCTGCGCCTGCTTGAGCAGCTGGTCGATGGCCGTCTCGCTCTTGCTGCTCAGTTCGTTCAGTTCCCGCGCCTGCTTCTCCAGCCGTTTCAGGCGGGAGGAGACCAGCGCCTCGATGTTCCACAGGGCGGAGATCACCGCCTCGGTGGACTGTTCGACGATGAGGGCCTGTCGGTTGTCCACCAACACCTTTGCCAGCTGCTTTTCGAGCTCGGGAATGCCGGAACGTTGCTCCAGCTGGTAGTCTTCCTTGACCCGCGCCACCAGCCCCTTCTGGGCGGAAACGGCATAGACCTGGTTGGGGTCGATGTTGAGGATCTCGGCCACCTCCTGGCACTGGCGCTGGATGGTCTGCTGGATCTCCACCTCGGTGCGCAGTTCGTCCCATAGGGTGTCCGCCTTGTTCAGCACCACCATCACGCTCAGGCGCTGGCGCACCCCCGGCTGGCGGATGAGCTGCTGCCACATCTCCATGTCCGACTGGGTGATGCCGGTGTCGGCACCCACCACGAAGAGGCGTGCCTGGGCGCTGGGCAGCATCTCGTAGGTGAGTTCCGGCTCGCTGGAGACGGCATTGAGTCCGGGCGTGTCCAGGATGTGGAGGCCCTGCGACAGCAGGGGGTGGCGGTAGTTGAGCCGCGCCAGCCGCCAGGCCGGCACCGAGACCATGCTCTCCAGCTCGTCGGCGATCTCCGACACCTCGCTCAGGCCCATGCTGGCGGCCACCTCCCGGGGCACCAGCTTCTGTTCGCGGATCTTGAGCAGCGCCTCGTGCAGCTGGTCGCTGTCGTCGAGGTCAAGGGGGAAGTGTTCCCAGATGGAGTCCTTCTCCTGCAGCTCGGCCAGGCTGGTCTCCTCCAGCCGTGTCTCGATGGGAAGCAGGCGCAGGCAGGGGGGCTCGCTGGTGTCCTGGAAGATCTCGGTGGGGCACATGGTGGTGCGCCCCGCGTCGGTGGGCAGCAGCCGGAAGTTGTGGTCGCTGAAGAAGAGGGCGTTGATCAGCTCTGTCTTGCCACGCGAGAACTCGCCGACCACGGCCACGGTGATGTGGTCGCGGTGCAGGGTGAGGGTGGCGTGGGTGAGCGCGCGCTGTACCTGGGAAGTGTAGAGACCCTCCTGCTTCAGCCAGTTCTCCAGCTGCTCCATGGTCTGCAACTGCTGCTGCTTCCATGCGCTGAAATCCTGCAGCTGGCCGGTGAGATCGCCGATGGTCATACCTTCCCCTTGGGTTGCTCCCCGAATACTAAAGCTTTATCCCTGCAGCGGCAATCGGAGCGGGAGTGAATCTGAGCACGCTTTCATCAGGTCGGTTCGATCTCCTGCAGCTGCTGGCGGACGGCGATCCAGGCGCCGAGGATGCCCAACAGGGATCCGGCAAGGAGCATGGCCAGAACGACGGCCGGGCCCGGGCTCTCCAGGGTGAAGCCACTGCCGTAGAGCCGGGCGAGACGGGAGACGGGTCCGTGCAGCAGAAACAGCGACAGCGAGAGCAGCAACAGGGCCAGCGTGGCCCCCAGCAGCCCGTACCAGAACCCCTCGTAAAGGAAAGGACGGCGGATGAAAGCGTGGCTGCCCCCTACCAGCTTGACGATCTCGATCTCCTGGCGGCGGTTCTGGATCTCCAGGCGGATGGTGTTGCCGATCACCAGCAGCACGGCCAGCGACAGCAGTGCCGCCAGGATGGTGGTGCCCCGTTGCAGCAGGTGCACCATGCCCTGGAAGCGTTCCACCCACTGCAGGTCGGCGACGGCCCGCTCCACTTCCGGGTACTCCCGGAGCCGCTCCACCAGGGCGCGGAACCGCTCCGCCGGGATGCCGGGGTCGGCCGGGCGGATCAGCACCACGTGGGGCAGGGGGTTCTCCTCCAGCAGGGAGATGGCGTCGGCCATGCCCGAGTACCGGCGGAACTCCGCCAGCGCCTGGCCGGGGGTGAGGTGCTTCAGTTCGCCCACCTGCGGTTCCCGGCGCAACCGCTGCAGCAGCGCCTCCACCTTGGCGTCGTCCAGCGCCTGCTGCAGGAACAGGGTGGCGCTGGCCGCCCCTTCCCAGTCGTCGGAAAGGCGTTCCAGGTTGTCCACCACCAGGTGCAGGCCCGCGGGCAGAGCCATGGCGATGGCGATCACCAGGACGCTCATGAAGTTGCCCAGCGGCCGCTGCCACAGCCGCCCGAGCGAGGAGAAGAAGACCTGCAGGTGGCGCATCAGCCAGGCCCGGGGCTGGAGCCCACCCTGCAGTCTGGCCGCGCGCCGCCGCCTGTTCATGGCCTGCGGTCTCCCACGAGCCGGCCTTCACGCAGGGTGAGGGTGCGCGTCGGGAGCCGTTCCACCAGGCCCAGGTCGTGGGTGGCGATGAGCAGGGTGACCCCAACCTGGTTGAACTGGCGGAACAGCTCCATGATCTCGAGGGAGAGCTCGGGGTCGAGGTTGCCGGTGGGTTCGTCTGCCAGCACCACCGGTGGCCGGCTCACCACCGCGCGGGCGATCCCCACCCGCTGTTGCTCGCCGCCGGAGAGGGTCACCGGCAGCGCCTTCGCCTTCTTCAGCAATCCCACCTTGTCCAGTGCCGCCTGCACCCGGCGGCGGATCTCCGCCTGCCCCACGCCGGCCACCACCAGCGGCAGGGCGACGTTGTCGAAGACGGTGCGGTCGGCCAGCAGCCGGTGATCCTGGAAGATCATCCCCACCTGGCGGCGGAAGAGCGGCAGCTGCCGCCGGCCGATGCGGGCCAGGTTGTGGCCGTTGACCCGGATCTGTCCCCGGTTGGGCCGCTCCAGCAGGCCGACGAGCTTGAGCAGGGTGCTCTTGCCGGCGCCCGAGTGGCCGGTGAGGAAGGCCATCTCGCCCGGCTCCAGGTGGAAGCTCACCTCGTGCAGCCCCCCCTGGCTGCCGGGATAGCTCTTGCTCACGTTTTCGAAGCGGATCATCTCGTGCGCGGTACCCGTCTGCTCCCTCACTCCCGCTCGAAGAGTGCGTCCACGAAGGCGTGGGCGTCGAAGTGCTTGAGGTCGTCGATCCCCTCGCCCACGCCGACGAAGCGGATGGGCACCTTCAGCCGCTCGGCGATGGCGAAGATGATGCCCCCCTTGGCGGTGCCGTCCAGCTTGGTGAGGGTGATGCCGGTGAGGGGGATGGCGCGGTTGAACTGCTCCGCCTGGTTGATGGCGTTCTGGCCGGTGGTGGCGTCCACCACCAGCATCACCTCGTGGGGTGCGTCGGGGTCGATCTTCTTCATCACCCGGGCGATCTTGGCCAGCTCCTCCATGAGATTGGACTTGGTGTGCAGGCGCCCCGCGGTGTCGGCGATGAGCACGTCGATGCCGCGCGCGGTGGCCGCCTGCAGGGCGTCGAAGATCACCGAGGCGGAGTCGGCGCCGGTGTGCTGGGCGATCACCGGGATGTGGTTGCGCTCCCCCCAGGTCTGGAGCTGCTCCACCGCCGCGGCGCGGAAGGTGTCGCCGGCGGCGAGCATCACGCTCTGCCCCTCCTGCTGCAGCTGCTTGGCCAGCTTGCCGATGGTGGTGGTCTTGCCGGCGCCGTTGACGCCCACCATGAGGATCACCTGGGGCTTGCCGGGGGCAGGCTGTTTCACCGGCCTCTCGGCCTGTTCCAGGATCTCCACCAGCTGCGCCTTGAGTGCCTCGGTGAGGGCCTGGGGATCCTTCAGGTCCTTCCGCCTCACCCGCTCGGTGAGGGCGTCGATGATGCGCCGGGTGGCCTCCACGCCCACGTCGGCGGTGAGCAGCAGGGTCTCCAGCTCCTCCAGCAGCTCGTCGTCGATCTGCCTGCGGCCCAGCACCAGGCTGGCGAGGCCGTCGGTGAAGCTGGCCCGGGTGCGGGCAAGTCCCTTCTTCAGGCGCCCGAGCAGCCCGGGCCGTTCCGACCTTTCGTCGACGGTCTCCTTCTTTTTCCTGCCGAAACCAAACATCGCTTTGCGGTGATCCTGCGGTTGACCTCCCTTGGACAGGCGGGAGGGGTTCTGGAAGAATCGTGAGCCACACTGGCTGGCGGCATACTCTATCAACTTTTCCCATGGCGCGTGGCAACAGCATTCGCATCATCGGCGGCCGTTTCCGGGGACGGCGGCTGCGCTTTCCTCCGGCCGCCGGCCTGCGTCCCACCGCCGACCGCCTGCGCGAGACCCTCTTCAACTGGCTGCAGGCGGAGACCGCGGGAAAGCGCTGCCTCGACCTCTTCGCCGGTAGCGGTGCGTTGGGCTTCGAGGCGCTCTCGCGGGGGGCGGGGTTCGTCCGCTTCGTGGAGGCGGCGCCCGCCGTGGCGCGCCAGCTGAAGGAGAACCTGCGCCTGCTGGAGGTCGAGGATCGGGCCGTGGTTCAGCGGGCCGATGCCCTGAAATTGGTGCGCAGGGCACCCGGGCGGCCATACGACCTGGCCTTTCTCGACCCGCCCTACGCCCTGGAGGTGCTGCCCACCCTGTGCGCACAACTGGAACGGAACCGCTGGCTGGCGGAGGAGGCCTGGATCTACCTGGAGCAGGAGACCCACCGGCCCTGGTTCGAGCTGCCGGCGGGATGGAAGGTCCACCGCGAGGCCCGGGCGGGCCAGGCCGCCTGCCGGCTGGTGCGCCGTGTTACCATGGCCCATTCGCTGCAACCTGATGATTATCAATGATCACTGCGGTCTACCCGGGTACATTCGATCCCATCACCAACGGCCACGCCGACCTGGTGGCGCGTGCTTCCCGGCTTTTCGAGCAGGTCATCGTGGCGGTGGCGCAGGACACCGGCAAGCGGCCCTTCTGCGACATCGGCCAACGGGTGGAACTGGCGCGGGAGGTGCTGGCAGAATTTCCCAACGTCGAGGTCACCGCCTTCAGCGGACTGCTGGTGGAGTTCTGCCGTACCCGGGGCGCGCAGGTGGTGATCCGAGGTCTGCGGGCCGTCTCCGATTTTGAATATGAGTTCCAGCTGGCCAGCATGAACCGGCGCCTCGCGCCCGAGATCGAGACGTTGTTTCTCACGCCGGCCGAGCAGTACGCCTTTATATCCTCATCCCTGGTGCGGGAAATAGCACGACTGGGAGGAGATGTGGCAGAATTCGTCCATCCCGCGGTGCAGCAGGCATTGGCGGAAAGATTTCAATGAGTTTATGTGGAGTACCGACCCATGGCGATGAAGATTACCGACGAATGCATCAACTGCGATGTATGTGAACCCGAGTGCCCCAACGGCGCCATCTATATGGGTGAGGAAATCTACGAGATCGATCCCGACCTCTGCACCGAGTGCGTGGGCCACTACGACGAACCCCAGTGCGTGGAGGTCTGCCCCGTGGATTGCATCATCGTCGACCCCGATCACGAGGAGACCCGGGAGGAACTGATGGCCAAGTACGAGCGGATCACGGCCGAAAAGGGGTGAGGTCCGCCGATCAGATTCGACGTTGGAAAGCTCCCTCGTGGAGCTTTCTTCTTTTCTGGCTGCTGTTTTCCGTCGCCTGGGCGCAGCGGCCTCCCGCAGCGGCGGTGGCCAGCGCCCATCCCGCCGCCACCGAGGCGGGGCTGGAAATCCTGCATGCCGGTGGCAACGCCTTCGATGCCGCCGTGGCCGTGAGCGCCGCCCTGGCGGTGGTGGAGCCCTACAGCTCGGGGCTGGGCGGGGGCGGCTTCTGGCTGCTCCATGTCGCCACCGGCGGTCGCCAGGTGATGATCGACGGCCGCGAGCGGGCACCGCTGGCCGCCCGGCGCGATCTCTACCTCGACGGGAAGGGCGAGGTGATCCCGAAGCTTTCCATCGACGGCCCCCTGGCGGCGGGCATCCCCGGCGAGCCGGCGGCCCTGGTGCACATCGCCCGCCACTACGGCCGCCTGCCGCTGGCGCGCAGCCTGGCGCCGGCCATCCGCCTGGCGCGGGAAGGGTTCCGCGTGGACGAGCACTACCGCCGCATGGCCCGCTGGCGGCTGGAGGTGCTGCGCCGCTATCCCGCCAGCGCGGCGACTTTCTTGAAGGACGGCGAAGTGCCGCCCGAGGGGTACCTCGTCCGCCAGCCCGACCTGGCCCGCACCCTGGAGCGGCTGGCGGAGCAGGGCCGCGACGGCTTCTACGCCGGTGAAATGGCCCGCCGGCTGGTGCAGGCGGTGCGTGCCCGTGGTGGCATCTGGACGGAGGAGGACCTGCGCGGCTACCGCGTGGTGGAGCGCGAGCCCGTGGTGGGCCGCTACGGCGGCTACCGTATCGTCTCGGCGGCGCCGCCCTCCTCGGGCGGGGTGGTGCTGGTGGAGATGCTCAACATGCTCTCGGCGCTGGAGTGGTCGAAACGGCAGGGCGTGGAGCGCATCCACCTGCTGGTGGAAGTGATGCGCCGCGCCTACCTCGACCGCGCCCGCTACCTGGGCGATCCCGACCAGGTGGAGATGCCCCTGGCGAGGCTGCTGTCGCCGGAACATGCGCGGGCCTGGGTGGCCGGTATCGACCCGGAGCGGGCCACGCCCAGCGAGGCGCTGCACGAGCCGGTCCCGGAAGGGACCGATACCACCCACTTCTCCATCCTCGACAACGAGGGCAACCGGGTGGCCGCCACCCTGAGCATCAACTACCCCTTCGGCTCCGGCTTCGTGGCCGAGGGCACCGGGGTGCTGCTCAACGACGAGATGGACGACTTCTCCGCCCGCCCCGGCGTGCCCAACGTCTACGGCCTGGTGGGGGGCGAGGCCAACGCCATCGCGCCGGGAAAACGGATGCTCTCGAGCATGACGCCCACCTTCGTCGAGTCCGACGGGCGCGTGGCCATCCTCGGCACACCGGGTGGGTCGCGCATCATCACCATGGTGCTGCTGGCGGTGCTGGAAGCGGTGGAAAGCAGGCCGGTGGAGGCGTGGGTGAGCCGTCCCCGCACCCACCACCAGTACCTGCCGGACGAGGTGCAGCTCGAGCCCGGTGCCCTGGACGGGGAAACCCGTGCCGCCCTCGAGGCGCGCGGGCACCGGCTGAAGGAGCTGCAACGTCCCTGGGGAAACCTGCAGGCGGTGCTCTGGAACCGTGTCACGGGCGAGGTGACGGCGGCCAGTGATCCCCGCGGTGGCGGCTCGGCGCGGGTGGAGAGGGTGCAAAATCTTCATTGAAACGCACTTTTGCCGCTACAATATGTCCTTAACTGCACAGAGATTCATGGAACCTGAAAAGCTATGGCACGCATAACCGTAGAAGACTGCCTGGAACACGTGGACAACCGCTTCAACCTGGTCCTGCTGGCCGCCAAGCGGGCCCGCCAGCTGGAGCACGGCGTGGAGCCCCTGGTGCCTTGGGACAACGACAAGCCCACGGTGGTGGCCCTGCGCGAGATCGCGGCGGGCCTGATCACCCCCGAGACGGTGGAGGAGCAGGAACAGAAGAGCGACTCCATCGACGACGAACTGGCCGCGGCGCTGGCACAGGAGGTACAGGCGGCCGTGAACGGCCTCTGACCGGGGGCGCGCGGTGGCCACGGCCCTTCCCCGCGAGACTGGGAACCGGTGGCCACCGGCCGTGCCCGAACACCGCCAGCGGGCGCCCCGCCCCCGTTATCTCATCAGCGATCTCTGCACCTACCTCGAGGGCTACCTGCCACCGGAGCAGGTGCGCGAGGTCTATCGTGCCTACCTCTTCGGCGCCGAGGCCCACCAGGGGCAGAAGCGCCTCTCCGGCGAGCCCTACATCTGCCACCCGGTGGCGGTGGCGCGCATCCTGGCCGAGATGCGGCTCGACTACCGCTGCCTGATGGCGGCCATTCTCCACGACGTCATCGAGGACACCTCCACCGTCAAGGAGAAGCTGGCGGAGGAGTTCGGCGGAGAGGTGGCGGAGATGGTGGACGGCGTCAGCAAGCTGGCGAAGATCGACACCCAGACCCACACCGAGGCCCAGGCGGAAAACTTCCGCAAGATGATGCTGGCCATGACCCGTGACATCCGGGTCATCCTCATCAAGCTGGCCGACCGCCTGCACAACATGCGCACCCTGGGGGTGATGCGTCCCGACAAGGCGCGCCGCATCGCCCGTGAGACCATCGAGATCTACGCTCCCATCGCCCTGCGGCTGGGCATCAACAGCATCCGCCTGGAGCTGGAGGACCTGGGCATGCAGGCCTACTACCCCTGGCGCTACCGGGTGCTGAGCGAATGCCTGCAGAAGCTGCGTGGCCACCGCAAGGAGCTGGTCAACGGCATCGAGGAGAGCATCCGCAACCGCCTGGCGCAGGAGTCCTTCGAGTGCGAGGTGAGCGGGCGCGAGAAGCACATCTACAGCATCTACCGCAAGATGCAGGAGAAGCACCTCTCCCTCAACGAGGTGGCAGACGTCTTCGCCTTCCGCATCCTGGTGGAGGACGTGGACACCTGCTACCGGGTGCTGGGCGCCATGCACGGCCTTTACAAGCCGGTGCCCGGCCGTTTCAAGGACTACATCGCCATTCCCAAGGCCAACGGCTACCAGTCGCTGCACACGGTGCTGGTGGGGCCACACGGCCAGCAGATCGAGGTGCAGATCCGCACCCGGGAGATGCACCAGGTGGCAGAGGAGGGCATCGCCGCCCACTGGCACTACAAGACGGGCGAGGAGAAGTTTCCCCCCAGCGCCGCCATGGAGTGGGTGCGCAGCCTGCTGGAGGTGCAGAAGGATTCGGGCACCTCGGTGGAGTTCCTCGAGCACGTGAAGGTGGACCTCTTCCCCGACGAGGTCTACGTCTTCACGCCCCAGGGACAGATCAAGGT
>JALWGP010000149.1 GCA_027038775.1 Sedimenticola sp.
CCCATAAAGGGGCGCAAACCTCCCATCCGTAGGAGCGGCGCCCTCGCCGCGAAGGGTTCAAAATTCGGCCCGGGGGCGGGCCTCCTGCACCTGGGAGCGGCGCCCCGCCACGAAAAACCCCGCCACGAGGCGGGGTTTCTCGGGCCTGCCGGGAACGGCGGCTCAGAGGTCGTAGCCCCGTTCCTCGTGGAGCACGATGTCCAGGCCCTCCTGCTCCTGGTCAGCATCCACGCGCAGGCCGTTGGTGACCAGGGCCACCACCTTGAGGATGACCCAGGTGAGAACGGCGGTGAAGACGATGGTGGAGACCACCCCGACGAACTGCACCCAGAGCTGGCCGCCCATGGAATCGATGCCGTCGGCGAAACCGTAGCCGCTGAAGACGCCCAGGCTGGTGGCGGAGAAGACGCCGGCCATGAGGGTGCCCAGCATGCCGCCCACGCCGTGTACCGGGAAGACGTCCAGGGAGTCGTCGATCTTGAGCACCCGCTTGAGATACATGGTGGCGCTGAAGCAGATGCCGCCCGCCAGCAGGCCGATGATCAATGCACCGCCAGGGCCCACGAAACCCGACGCGGGGGTGATGGTACCCAGGCCCGCCACCATGCCGGTGACCACGCCCAGGGCGCTGGGCTTACCGAAGCGCATCCACTCGATGGCCATCCAGGTCATGGCGCCGGTGGCGGCGGAGATATGGGTCACCAGCATGGCCATGGCGGCATCGCCGTTGGCGGCCAGGGCGCTGCCGCCGTTGAAACCGAACCAGCCCACCCAGAGCATGCCGGCACCGGTGACGGTCATGGTCATGTTGTGCGGCATCATGGGGCTCTCGGGGAAACCGCGGCGGGGCCCCAGCACCAGGGCCGCCACCAGGGAGGCCACCCCGGCGGTGATGTGTACCACGGTGCCACCGGCGAAGTCGTACAGCCCCATGGAGCCCAGCCAGCCGCCACCCCAGACCCAGTGGGTCACGGGCACGTAGACCAGCATCAGCCAGAGGGCGCTGAAGAGCAGCATGGAGGAGAACTTCATGCGCTCGGCGAATCCCCCCACCACCAGCGCCGGGGTGATGATGGCGAAGGTCATCTGGAAGATCATGAAGAGCGACTCGGGAATCTCGCCGCTGAGGGTGTCGCGTCCCACGCCGGCCATCAGCACCTTGCTGAAGTCGCCGATCCAGGCGTTGCCCTCGCCGAAGGCCAGGCTGTAACCGGCGACGAGCCAGAGGATGGAGGCGACACCGGCGATGGCGAAGCACTGCATCAGCACCGAGAGCACGTTCTTGCTGCGCACCAGGCCACCGTAGAAGAGCGCCAGCCCGGGCAGGGTCATGAAGAGTACCAGCGCGGTGGCGGTGAGGATCCAGGCGGTGCTGCCGGTATCCAGAGATGCGTCACCCGCCGTGGCGGTGCCGGAAAGAAGCAGGAAAATAGCCGGAATGAGGGGAATCTGCCTGTTTTTCATCTCGAATCACCTGGAAATGGCAAAAAAACAGCGCAAATGATACCCAAAAAAAGACCGGCATGCAGGGCATGCCGGCAGGGCTATTACCAAAGGGAGTAAATGTAATGGTCCGAAAACCAGCGAGGCTGTGATCTCGCATCAGTGTGACCCGCCAGCGGGGAAAAAGTTCAGCGGCGCCAGAAGGCGGGGCTGAGCAGCACCAGCAGGGTGAAGATCTCCAGCCGGCCCAGCAGCATGGCGAAACAGAGGATCCACTTGGCCGGGTCGTGCAGGCCAGCGTAGTTGGAACCGACCTCGCCCAGCCCCGGCCCCAGGTTGTTGATGCTGGCCGCCACGGCCGAGAAGGCGGTCATCAGGTCGATGCCGGTGGCTGCCAGCACCAGGTACATGACCGTGAAGCTGGCCACGTAGAGGGCGAAGAAACCCCACACTGCCTCCACCACCCGGGAGGGGATGGTCTTCTCCCCCACCCGCACGGGAATCTGGGCGTTGGGATGCACCAGCCGGGTGATCTCCCGCGCCCCCTGCTTGATGAGGAGCAGGAACCGGATCACCTTGATGCCACCGCCGGTGGAGCCGGCGCAGCCCCCCACGAAGCTGGAAAAGAGCAGCACGATGGCGATGAACCCCGGCCAGTTGTGCCACTCCGCCGTGGTGAATCCGGTGGTGGTGCCGATGGAGACCGCCTGGAAGAGGCCGTGGACGACGTTCTCCCCGAAACTGCCGTGGGTGGCGGTGAAATGGAGCCCGAGTATGGTGACCGCCACCACCACCAGCATCAGGAGCAGGTAGAAGCGGAACTCCGAGTCCCGCCAGTAGCCCGCCAGGGCGCGCAGGTCCCCCTTCTTCCAGAGGGGCCGCACCACGGAGAAGTGGAGGGCGAAGTTGACCCCCGCCAGGAACATGAAGAGCACCCCCACCAGGTAGATGGCGGTGCTGTCGAAATGGCCCATGCTGGCGTCATGGGTGGAGAAGCCGCCGATGGCCACGGTGGAGAAGGCGTGGGCCAGGGCGTCGAAGGGGGTCATGCCGGCCAGCCAGTACCCCAGGGTACAGGCCAGGGTGAGCGCCAGGTAGATGAACCAGAGCGCCTTGGCGGTCTCGGTGATGCGCGGTGTCAGCTTGGAGTCCTTGATGGGGCCTGGCGTCTCCGCCTTGTAGAGCTGCATGCCGCCAATGCCCAGCATGGGCAATACCGCCACCGCCAGCACGATGATGCCCATGCCGCCCAGCCACTGCAGCTGCTGGCGGTAGTAGAGGATGGACCTGGGCAGGCCGTCGAGCCCGGTGATCACGGTGGCGCCGGTGGTGGTGAGCCCGGAGACCGACTCGAAGAAGGCGTCAGTGACCGACAGATGGGGGTGCTCGGCCAACACGAAGGGCAGGGCCCCGGTGGCGGAGAGCACCGTCCAGAACATCACCACCACCACGAAGCCGTCCCGCAGGCGCAGCTCCCGGTGCTGCCCGCGCACCGGCAGCCAGCTCAGCACCCCCACCGCCAGGGTGATGGCGAAGGCGGCGGCGAAGGCGGGCCAGGCACCGTCGCCGTAGCCGAGGGAGACGGCGAGGGGCGGCAGCATGGTGGCGCTGAAGAGCATCAGCAGCAGGCCGAGGATGCGCTGCACGACGGTGAGATGCATGGCGTCAGAGGAAGGTGATGCCCACCTGGAACAGTTTCTCCACCTCGGCGATGCGCCGCTTGTCCACCAGGAACAGGATCACGTGGTCCTCCGATTCGATGACGGTGTCGTGGTGGGCGATGATCACCTCCTCGCCGCGCACGATGGCGGCGATGCTGGTGCCACGCGGCAGTTTCACCTCCTCCACCCGGCGGCCCACCACCTTGGAGGAGTGGCGGTCACCGTGGGCGATGGCCTCGATCGCCTCGGCGGCACCGCGGCGCAGGGAGTGGACCATGACCACGTCGCCCCGCCGCACGTGGGTGAGCAGGGTGCCGATGGTGGCCTGCTGGGGGGAGATGGCCACGTCGATGGGACCGGCCTCCACCAGCTCCACGTAGGAGGTGCGGTTGATCAGCGCCATCACGGTGCGCGCCCCCAGCCGCTTGGCCAGCATGGCCGAGAGGATGTTGGCCTCGTCGTCGTTGGTGACGGCGCAGAAGACGTCGGTATCCTCGATCCCCTCCTCCTGCAGCAGGTCCTCGTCGGCGGCGTCGCCCTGCAGCACGATGGTCTTGCGCAGCTCCTCCGAGACGGCGCCGGCCCGCTCCGGGTCGCGTTCCAGGATCTTGACGTTGTACTCCTTCTCCAGCCGCAGCGCTAGGCGCCGGCCGATGTTGCCCCCGCCGGCGAAGATGATGCGCTTGTAGGGCTTGTCGGCCCGGCCCAGCTCCGCCATCACCTCGGGAATGTTGCGCGCCGCGGCAATGAAGAATACCTCGTCGCCGGACTGGATCACGGTGTCGCCGGTGGGGTGGATCGCCCGTCCTTCCCGGTAGATGGCGGCCACCCGCGCCTCGCCGCCGTGCAGGTGCTGGTTGAGCTCACGCAGCTGGTGCCCCACCAGGGGCCCACCCGCATAGGCACGGAGTCCCACCAGCTGCACCAGGCCGCCGGCGAAGTCGAGCACCTGGAGCGCGCCCGGGTACTGGATGAGCCGTTCGATGTACTCGGTGACCAGCTGCTCGGGGCTGATGAGCACGTCGATGGGCAGCCCGCCCTGGTTGAACAGGGCCGGGTGGCGATGGTACTCGGGCGCCCGCACCCGGGCGATCTTGCGCGGCGTATGAAAGAGCGTCCAGGCCACCTGGCAGGCCACCATGTTGGTCTCGTCGTTGTTGGTCACCGCGATGAGCATCTCGGCGTCGTCGCAGCCGGCCTGGGCCAGCACGTCGGGATGGGCGGCGTAGCCCTTCACGGTGCGCAAGTCGAACTTGTCCTGCAGCGTCTGCAGCAGCTCCGCGTCCTGGTCCACCACGGTGATGTCGTTGGCCTCGCTGGCCAGGTTGCCCGCCACGCTGGTACCCACCTGGCCCGCGCCAAGAATGATGATCTTCATCGCCTGTCCTTTATCTCGATGCCGACTCCCCGCAGCTTCCGGTACAGGTGAGTGCGTTCCATGCCCACCTCCTGGGCCATCTTGCTGACGTTACCGCCGTACTTGTCGAGGTGGTACTCGAGGTAGGCCCGCTCGAAATCCTCCCGCGCCTTGCGCAGGGGTTGGTCGAAGGAAATGCCGTGCACCCCGCCCTGCACCGACTCCCGCTTCATGCCGCCCATCACCGATTCCACGTCCTCCAGCGAAACCTCCTCGCCGGCGCCCAGGATCAGCACCCGCTGCACCAGGTTGCGCAGCTCCAGGATGTTGCCGGGCCAGTCGTAGTTGCGCAGGAAGTTCTGCGCCGCCACGCTGAAGTGGCGATAGGGCATCTTCTCATGGGTGACGAAGTAGTCCACGTAGAAGCTGAGCAGCTCGGGCACGTCCTCGCGGTGTTCGCGCAGGGGCGGAATCTCCAGCGGCACCACGTTGAGGTGGTAGAAAAGATCCTCGCGGAAATTGCCGGCGTTCACCTCGGCCTGGAGATCCTTCTTGGTGGCCGCCACCACGCGGATGTCGATCTTCACGGGCTCGGTGCCCCCCACGCGCAGGAACTCCCCGGTCTCGAACGCACCGGCCAGCTGGGCCTGGGCGGCCAGGTCCATGTCGGCCACCTCGTCGAGGAAGAGGGTGCCGCCATTGGCCTGCTCCAGGCGGCCGTAGTGGATCCTGCCCTCGCGCTCGCTGCCGAAGAACTCGAGGGCGAAGTTGCCTTCCGGTGTGGCACCCAGGCTCACGTCCACGAAGGGGCGGTCGCGGCGGCTGCTGTTGGCGTGCAGGTAGCGGGCGAAGGTCTCCCGGCCGCTGCCCGGTTCGCCGGAGACCAACACCCAGGTATCGTGCTGGGCGATGCGCTTGACCTGCTCGCGCAGGCGCTGCATCACCTGGCTGTGACCCACCGGCTCGATCACCGGCTGGACGTGACGCCGCAGGCCCACGTTCTCCTGGGCCAGCCGTTCCGCCTCCAGGGCGCGCTCCACGGTGAGCAGCAGCTTGGCCAGGGAGAGGGGCTTCTCCAGGAAATCATAGGCGCCGAGGCGGGTGGCCTCCACCGCTGTCTCCACGGTGCCGTGGCCCGACATGATGATCACCGGGCAGGGCAGCCCCTCCCCCTCCGCCCACTCCTTCAGCAGGCTGATGCCGTCGATGTCGGGCATCCAGATGTCCAGCAGGATGAGATCGGGGCGGCGCTCGCGCAGGGCGGCACGCGCGGCCTCGCCGTTCTCCGCGGTGGTGACGCTGTACCCCTCGTCCTCGAGGATGTCCCGCACCAGCTCGCGGATGTCGGGCTCGTCATCCACCACCAGGATGTAAGGTGAACTCATGCTCTGATCTCCCGATCTCGGTCCGGGGCCGCCGGCAGGCGGACGGTGATGCAGGCGCCCCCCTCGGGGCGGTTCCCGGCGCGGATGTAACCACCGTGCTCCTCCACGATCTTCTTCACGATGGCCAGCCCCAGGCCGGTGCCCCGCTCCTTGGTGGTGACA
This sequence comes from Sedimenticola sp., assembly GCA_027038775.1. Lineage (GTDB taxonomy): Bacteria > Pseudomonadota > Gammaproteobacteria > Chromatiales > Chromatiaceae > Thiolapillus. Next base: position 6,009 of record JALWGP010000149.1, read on the forward strand.
TAGGGCTCGAAGAGCCGCCCGATCCGTTCCTCCTGCAGGCCGGGGCCATTATCTTCGAATGTGATTTCCACGAAAAGGCGCTCCTGCCCCCGGGGCCGCCAGGGCCGGGTGGTCACGCGGATCTCGGGATGGGACTGCCCCTCCACCGCCTCCTGGGCGTTCTTGATGAGATTGTGCACCACCTGCCTCAGCCGGACCGGGTCGGCCTCGATGCACGCGCCTTCGGCGCCGGGACGGAAATCGACACTGTTCCCGTAGAGAGACAGCACCTCGGCCAGGAACTCGTCTACCGGCACCGCCTGGGGCTCCAGCCGCGAGGGCCGGGCGTAGTCGGAGAAGGCGTTGACCATGTCCTTCATCGCCTCCACCTGGCCGACGATGGTGCGGGTGGAATTGTCCAGCACCTTCCGGTCCTCGGGCGGCAGCTTGGCCAGGTACTTGCGCCGCAGTCGCTCCGCCGATAGCTGGATGGGCGTGAGGGGATTCTTGATTTCGTGCGCCAGGCGGCGCGCCACCTCGCTCCAGGCCGCGTCACGCTGCGCCTGCACCAGGGTGGTGACGTCGTCGAACACCAGCACGCAACCGATCTCGCTCTGCGCCGCCACCTGCAGGCGGGTGCGGCCGCACATGAGGTACTGGCGCCCCTCGGGTCGCTCGAGCAGGATCTCGCCGCGCCACTCCCCTTCGTTGCCGTGCCGCTGGCAGTCGAGTCGGGTGACGAAGGGCTCCAGCTCCGGATGGTCCCCGGCCATGGCTGCAAGCGGCCTGCCGACGTAGTCCTGGACCTCCACCCCCAGGATCTGGGAAGCGGCCCGGTTGGCGGTGCGGATGTTCCCCTCGGCGTCGAGGGCGATGACGCCGCTCGACAGGTGGTGCAACAGGGCCTCGAGGTAGGCGCGCTGGAACTCCAGCTGCTGCTTGCTCTTCTCCGCCAGGTCCCTGGCCTGGGCCAGGCGCCGGGTCATGGCGTTGAAGGAGGCCACCAGGAAACCGAGCTCGTCGTGATAGCGCGGCACGGGAATGCGGCCGTCCAGCTCGCCCTCGGCGATGGCGCGGGTGCCGTCGGCGATGGCGCGGATGGGCGCCACCAGCCGCCGCGACGTGTGGAAGGCCGACCAGATGGCCGCCACCACGCTCACCAGCAGCACCAGGGACAGGGCCAGCATGAAACTGAACTTGATCGACTCGCGCAGGTAGGCCCGCTCCCGGTAGGCCACGTAGGCCTGCTGCACGCTCTTGCTCAGCTCGCCGATGCGTGCCGAGGTGGGAAAGATGGCCTGCAATACCAGGCCACGTGACAGATCGGCCACGAGCACCTGGATCTGCAGTTCGCCCCCCTCCCCGGAGTTGACGAAACCGGCGTAGGGCTCGCCGCTTACCACCTGTTGCAGCACCAGGGGATCGGGCGCGGTGGGCACCAGCACCTCGGGATCCACGTGGGCCGCCGCCAGGATCTTGCCCTGAAGCGTGGCCAGTGCCAGCTCGGTGGCACCCGACCGGACCCGCAGCTCGCTCAGGGTGAGGGTGAGCCCGGTGCGCGAGCTGTCCTCGATGTTGTCCAGCATTTGCTCGCTGTAGCGGAGCAGCAGTTTCTTGGTAAGGTTGAGGGTGGCCTGGTTGAGCTGCAGCGCATCTTCCATGGCGGAGTCGATCTGCACGTCGAACCAGCTGTCGATGCCCTGCATCAGGAACTGCAGCGAGTAGTAGTAGACGATACCCGCCGGCGCGATACCAAGCACCACGAAGAGCACCACCAGGCGCGCCATCAGGCGGGCCCCCGCCCGGTTCCGCCAGTAGTCGCGCAGCAACAGGAAGAGGTTCCAGATCACCACCGAGGAGAGCACCAGCAGGCCGGCGACAGTGAAGACCAGCAGGGGAATGAACCAGCGGCTCAGCGATTCCGAGCCGAGGACGGCGCCGCTGAGAAAATGGAGCGCGAAGAGCAGCAGCAGCATGAGCAGGACCACCGCCCATGCACCGAACCGCCAGGATTTCAGGGCCGCAAGCGCCATTCGTACACCTTGCTGCTCAGGTGCCAGCCGGGGCTGAGGTAGGCCTTGGGCCGCAGCGGCAGGGGCAGGGAGCCGATGTCGTGCCAACTCTCGATGGTAACCCGGTAGAGCGTGCCCGCGTGCAACCGCGAGGCGGGAATGATCTCCCACCCCTTGATGTCGCCCAGCGCCACCAGGGCGGCGTCGGGCGTGGCGAAGAAACGGCTTTTGTCCGTGAGCGAATCCCACACCTCGTAACTGCCCGCCAGGGGGTGGTAACGCAGCTTGCGGCGCAGAATTTTCTCCGCCAGTGGCGACTGCCAGAACCACTGCTTTTCCGGAGCCAGCACCACGCGGGTGACAAAGGTGAGCGGCACGCCGTTCTCCAGCGCCTCCAGCATGGTGGGCGTCAAACGGCACTCCTCGATGAGATCGAGCAAAACCTTGCCGTCCTCCTCGCCGATGCTCACCGCCTTGTAGTCGATACCCTCGGCCACCGCGGCCACCAGCGGCAGCATCGACAAGAGGAGAACCAGCCATACGCGGATGGAGAGGCGATCAGGAAGGCCCTTTTTCCAGCAGTGCGTAGTAGAAACCATCCGTCTCCCTTGTGACCGGCAACAGTTGCAACCCGTGTCCGGTGGATACTCCCCGCGGCGAGGCCAGGGGCAGCGGCCGGGCATCCTTCCTCCGTTCCAGAAAGGCCTGCACCTGCAGCTCGTTCTCTTCCGGCAACAGCGAGCAGGTGGCATAGAGGAGCTTACCCCCTGGACGCAGCAGCCGCCAGAGCCCATCGAGAATTTCCCGCTGCCTGGCCGCCAGCGGCGGCACGTCGGCGGCCCGGCGCAGGAGCTTGATGTCGGGATGCCTGCGCATGACGCCGGTGGCGGTGCAGGGGACGTCGGCGAGGATCCGGTGGTAGCGGCGTCCGGCCCACGCCCCTTCCGGCTGCGCCGCATCGCCCAGCTCCAGCACCGCCTCCCGGCCCAGGCGCCGCAGGTTCTGCCTCACCCGATCCAGGCGTTCCCCGTCCACGTCCAGCGCCACCAGTTCCAGGTCGGCAGCCTGTTCCAGCAGGTGGCCGGTTTTGCCGCCGGGGGCGGCGCAGGCATCGAGCACCTGCATGCCGGGCCCAAGGTCGAGGAAACCGGCGGCGAGCTGGGCACCGGCGTCCTGCACCGACACCAGTCCCTGGCTGAAACCGGGCAGGTCGGAGACAGGCACCGCCCGGTCGACGAGCAGCGCCGAAGGCACCCCCGGCACCGGCCGGCAGGAGATCCCCGCCTCGGCCAGGCGTCGCGCCTGCGCCTGCAGGGTGGTGCGGGACAGGTCGACCCGCAGGGTGAAGGGGGGGCGCTCCAGCAGCCCCTCGAGCAGGGCCGCGGCCTGCTCCGGCCAGGCCCGCTCCATGGCATCGATGAACCAGGCCGGCTGGCTGAAGCGGGCCACCGGATCCCGCAGGGCCTCCGCCAGCAGCCGTTTCTCTTCCCGCTGGAAGCGGCGCAGCACCCCGTTGACCACGCCCGTGGCCCAGCGCCGCTCCAGCAGCCGCGCCGCCTCCGTGGTCTCGGCCACGGCGGCATGGGGTGGAATCCGGGTGAAAAGCAGCTGGTAGAGCCCCACCAGCAGCAGCGCCTCCTGTACCAGGTCCCGCTCCTTGAAGGGGCGCCGGAGCAACCGGTGAACGAGGAAGCGGAGCCGGAAGTACCAGCGGCAGGTTCCCTGGGCCAGCTCCGCGAGCAGGGCCTGGTCACGCGTCTTCAGCCCCCGGCGATGAGCGGGCAGGAGATCGGCGAGTGAGCGGCCGCGCACCACCTCCGCCACCACCTGCGCCGCAACGGCGCGCACCGCTGCGGAAGCATCCCGGCCTTCCGCGGTCATGGAAACCGTCTGCTCAACCCAGCACCACGCCCTGGATGGCGTGGGCGTTGATGAAATCGGCGGCGCTCATGGCCCGTTTGCCCGGCATCTGCAACCGGGTGATCCGCAGCAGCCCTTCCCCCGTGGCCACATCCACCCCTTCGCGGGTGGCGGACATGACAGTGCCGGGCTCCGCCGCCAGCCCGTCGATGGCACGCGCTTCCCAGACGCGCAGGTTGGCATTCTCATAGCGGGTGTGGGCCACCGGCCAGGGATTGAAGGCGCGCACCTTGCGCTCGATGCGCCAGGCGGGCTGGGTCCAGTCGATGAGCGCCTCCTTCTTGTCCAGCTTGGCGGCGTAGGTGGCCTCGGCGTCGTCCTGGGGAACCGGTTCGAGGCTGCCGTCGGCGATGCCGGGCAGCGCCTCCATGAGCGCCTCGGCCCCCAGGCGGGAGAGACGGTCGTGCAGTGAACCGCCGGTCTCCTCCTCGCCGATGGGCGTGCGCTTCACTAGGTAGACCGGGCCGGTGTCCAGCCCCTCCTCCATGCGCATGATGCTGACGCCGGTCTCGCGGTCGCCCGCCTCGATGGCGCGCTGGATGGGCGCCGCCCCCCGCCAGCGGGGCAGGAGGGAGGCGTGGATGTTGATGCAGCCCAGCCGGGGAATGGACAACACCTCGGGCGGCAGCAGCAGGCCGTAGGCCACCACCACCATGAGATCGGGCTCGAGCGCGGCCAGCTCCGCCACCGCTTCGGGATCCTTCAGGGTGCGCGGCTGGAACACCGGGATGCCCCGCTCCAGCGCCAGCTGTTTCACCGGGCTCGGCGTGAGCTTGCGCCCACGGCCGGCGGGGCGATCGGGCTGGGTGTAGACCGCCACCATCTCGTGCCCGGAATCGAGCAGGGCCTTGAGCGGCGGCACGGAGAAATCGGGCGTGCCGGCGAAGACGATGCGCAGGGGTTCCGGCATCAGAGGGCTTGGCGCCGGACCGCCTTCTTCTGCGCCGCCTCGGCCCGCGCCTCCTTCTCGAGCTTCTTGCGGATGCGTTCGCGCTTGAGTCGGGAGAGGTAGTCCACGAAGAGCTTGCCGTGGAGGTGATCGATCTCGTGCTGCACGCAAACCGCCAGCAGGCCATCGAGATCCATCTCCACCACCTCCCCCTCGAGGTTCAGCGCCCGCACCTTCACCTTCTCGGCGCGTTTCACCTTGTCGTAGAAACCGGGCACCGACAGGCAGCCCCCTTCCATCTCCTCCTCGCCTTCGGCCGCCACCACTTCGGGATTGATCAGCACCATCGGCTGGTCCCGTTCCTCGGAGACGTCCACCACAATCAGCTGCCGGTCCACCCCCACCTGGGTCGCCGCCAGCCCGATTCCGGGCGCGTCGTACATGGTCTCGAGCATGTCGTCGGCGAGCTGGCGGATGGCGTCGTCCACCACCTTCACCGGCCTGGCATGATTTCTGAGACGTGGATCAGGAAATTTGAGGATTTCCAATATCGCCATGGCAATGAATTCACTCTATAGTTTTTCGGAAGCCGTCATTCGGAAATGAGAACAGCAGGGGCCCGTTTTGTTCCGCGGCACCGGCACCGGGAACCCTCCGTTTTGTGGAGGGACCGACAAATTTGCAGCCTCCTGGCGATGTATTATCGCACAAAGGAATACCAAGCATTTGACCGTAAAGCGTATTATCGGGAAGAATGGCGGCAGCGCGCCGCGCCTTCCGGCCAACTCTCAAGGGACCGCCAATGAAAAGAATCAGCCGCTTTTTCCTCACCCTGGTCATCGTCGCCGGCCTGAGCAGTGCCGGCCTGGCCGAAGAAGGGATGCTCAAGCCGGGGCACCCCACCCACTACGTGGTCAAGAAGGGCGACACTCTCTGGGACATTGCCGGCATGTTCCTGAAGAGACCTTGGCTGTGGCCGGAGATCTGGTATGTGAATCCCCAGATCCGGAACCCCCATCTCATCTATCCCGGAGACGAGCTGAACCTGGTCTACGTGGACGGAAAACCGCGGTTGATGCTGAGCCGCGGCCCGCTGAAGCTCTCGCCCAGGGTGCGCTCCGAGCCGCTGCGGCGGGCGATTCCCACCATCCCCATCGATCACATTGCCCCCTACCTGAGCCGTTCCTACGTAATGGACGCATCGGCCATGGACGAGCTCCCCTACGTGGTCGCCTTCGCAGATGAGCACATCGTGGCGGGCGCGGGCCAGCGCATCTACGTCCGCGGCCTCCAGACCGACACCCCGGACCAGTACGACATCGTGCGCCCGGGCAAGGCCTACAAGGACGGGGAGACCGGTGAAATCCTGGGCTACGAAGCCCTCTACGCCGGCAGCGGGAAGCTGGTCCAGGGCGGGGATCCCGCCACCGTGGCCGTCAACCGCACCCGCAGAGAGGTGCTCACCGGGGACCGGCTGCTGCCCTTCTCGAAAAAGGACCTGGCCACCGATTTCCACCCGAAGGCACCGGAAAAAGCGATCAACGGAACCATCATCGACGCCCTGGACCGCGTCAACGAGATCGGCCAGTATGACGTGGTGGTCATCGACCGGGGCACCGCCGACGGCATCACGCCGGGCACGGTGCTGCAGGTGAACAACCGGGGCGAGACGGTGCCCGACCCGGTGGCGCGCGGCAGGGCCCGCACCGCCCTCGATGCCTCTTTCATGGAAGAGGTCAAGCTTCCGGACGAGGAGGCGGGCCTGCTCATGGTCTTCCGCAGTCATGAGCGGGTGAGCTTCGGCCTGGTCATGTATGCGCGCAAGGCGATCCATGTTCACGACCGGGTGGTGAATCCCTGACCCGATCGTCCGGTTGGAAGCGACGGAAGCTCTCCTGCCCTGGCTCCGGCTGATCCACGCCGAAGGCGTGGGGCCGGCCACGCTCAATCCCCTGCTGCGCAGCGGTTTCACCCCCGAGGCGCTGCTCGCCACCCCGCCGCCGCAACTCCCCGGCCGCGCCCGCGCCGCCCTGGAGTCCTCCGACCCGAAGAAGGTCGAAGCCTCGCTGGCCTGGCTCGAGGGGCCCGGTTGCCACCTGGTGACCCAGGACTCCTCCCTTTACCCCGGGTTGCTGAAGGCGCTTCCGGATGCCCCGCTGGCGCTCTTCGTTCGGGGGGACCCCGGCAGCCTTGCCTCTCCCCAGATCGCCATGGTGGGGAGCCGCAACCCCACCCGCGGCGGCATCGAGACCACGCGGGAGTTCGCCGCCCACTTCGCCCGCAACGGTCTCGCCGTCACCAGCGGGCTGGCACTGGGCATCGAGCGGGCGGCCCACGAGGGGGCCCTGGAGGGCGGCGGCCCCACCATCGCCGTCACCGCCAC
>JALWGP010000150.1 GCA_027038775.1 Sedimenticola sp.
CCCTCGGCGCGCGCCTGTTCCTTGGCCTCGTCCACGATCTCGGCGGCCCGCTTCTCGGCGCGCGCCACGATCTCGGCGGACTGCAGCTTGGCTTCGTGCAGCTTCTCCTTGGCGGCCTGCTCGGCCAGCTCCTTCTCGTGCACCCCGCGCTCGGCGGCGGCCAGGCCGTCGGCGATGCGCGCCTTGCGCTCCTCCAGCGCCTTCACCAGCGGCGGCCAGACGAACTTCATGGTGAACCAGACGAACAGCGCGAAGGATGCCAGCTGGGCGATGAGAGTCAGGTTGATATTCATCCCGGTACCCCGTCAGAACGAGAGGTTGAAAGTGCCAGAACCGACTCTTATCCCGCCAGGGCGAAGAGAACGTACATGCCCAGACCCACAGCGATCATGGGCACCGCGTCGGTCAGACCCATGACGATGAAGAATTGGGTACGCAGCATGGGGATGAGTTCGGGCTGGCGCGCGGCGCCTTCCAGGAAGCGTCCGCCCAGGACACCGATACCGATAGCAGCGCCAACGGCCCCAAGGCCCATCATGAGAGCGGCGGCGATAACCAGCAGTGCTTGTTCCATGATTGTCTCCAGTTTCTCTGTATAGCCAATAGTTAAGGATTCAAGGTTTGAAATCAGTGGTGCTCACTGTGCGCCATGTCGAGGTAGACGATGGTGAGCGTCATGAAGATGAAGGCCTGCAGGGTGACGACCAGGATGTGGAACACCGCCCACACGAACTGCAGCGCACCCCCGAAGATCCCCAGCACCCAGCCGGCACTGTACATGAGCGCGATGAGGATGAAAATCATCTCGCCGGCGTACATGTTGCCGAAGAGCCGGAGGGAGAGGGAGACCGGCTTGGCCAGCAGGTTGACCCCCTCCAGGAAGAGGTTGATGACGAAGAAGACCGGCTTGAGCAGCGGATTCTCGGTCTCGAAGGGCATGCCGGTGAGCTCCTTGAGGAAGCCGCCCGCACCCTTGATCTTGATGCTGTAGTAGATGATGAGGACAAACACGCCCAGCGCCAGGGCGAAGGTGACGTTGGGATCGGTGGATGGCACCACCTTCATGTGGTGGATGCCCAGCGCCCCGGCGATGCGGGGAATGAGGTCCACCGGCACCAGGTCCATGAGGTTCATGAGGAAGACCCAGACGAAGATGGTGAGCGCCAGCGGCGCCACCAGCGGGTTGCGGCCGGTGAAGGAGCCCTTCACGCTGCCGTCCACGAACTCCACCATCATCTCGACGAAGTTCTGCAGCTTGCCGGGCACGCCGGCGGTGGCGTTCTTCGCCGCCTTCCAGAAGAAGTAGCTGAAGAAGAGCGCCAGGCCGATGGACCAGAACATGGTGTCGAGGTGGATGGCCCAGAAGCCGAACTCCCTGGCCTCCTCGGCGGTGTGGGCCAGCCCCCAATGACCATCGGGGAAACGGCCGAAGGTCAGATTGGTGAGATGGTGGGAGATGTATTCGCTGGATGTGATCGTTTCGCCGGATGCCATCGTCTCGAACCCGTACCAATCCTCTCGTTCACTCCCTGCCCGGCAGCACGTGTGCCAGCAGGGGCGTCACAACCTGGACCATGAAGAAGGCCACAAAAAGAGCCGCAACGTTCAGCGGCCTGATCCAAACAAAAATCGCCGCGAAGGCCAGCCCCACGAAGAGGAGCTTCACCGCCTCCGCCACGTACATTCTCGTCGCCAGCTTTCCCGGCTCGGAAGCGTCGTAGGCGGCGAACACCAGCGCGGCGAACAGGAGATTGGCCGCCAGCGCCAGGAAACCACCGAGGAAAGCGGACCACGCCGCGTTCACGCCGAACGCCCACGCCCCCAGGACGGCCGGCAGCAGCATGAAAAACTGGTAACGGAGCAGCCGTGCCGCCTTTTTTCTGTCCGGGGTCTGCATCACGCCCGGCCACCGGCCACGGATTGCGCCGCTACAAAGACCATCAATTATAAGCACCCTCGAATATAAGGTCAACAGATGGCGCGATTAATGGAAGAAATAATAATCCCCCGCGCCGTCACCTTATGTGGGCCATGATGCCTTCGAGCTCTTCCAGGCTGTTGTAGCTGATGACCAGCTTGCCCTTGCCGCCACTGCCCTGCTTCAGGTCCACCTTCGCACCCAGGCGCTCGCCCAGTTCCTGCAGCAGGCGGCGCACGTCGGGATCCATCTCCACCGCCCGCGCCGCCTTCTTCTGCGGCTCGCCGCCATGTTCCCTGTAGCGGCGCACCAGGGCCTCGGTCTCCCGCACCGAGAGCCCCTTCTTCACCACCTTCTCCGCCGCCCGGCTCTGCAGTTCGCCCTCCAGCGCCAGCAGGGCACGGGCATGACCCATCTCCAGCTCGCCCCGCTCCACGAAGGCCTTGACATCGGGGTTGAGCTCGAGCAGGCGCATGAGGTTGGTCACCGTGGTGCGCGACTTGCCCACTGCCTGGGCGATCTGCTGGTGGGTAAGCTCGAATTCCTCCAACAGCCGATGCAGCGCCTGGGCCTCTTCCAGGGGGTTGAGGTCGTCGCGCTGGATGTTCTCGATGAGCCCCATGGCCATGGCCGACTGATCGTCCACCTCGCGGATCACCGCGGGGATCTCGGCCAGCCCCGCCAGCTGGGCCGCGCGCCAGCGCCGCTCGCCGGCGATGAGCTCATAGCGGCCGTCCTCGCGCGCGGGGCGCACCACCACCGGCTGCACCACGCCCTGGGCGGCAATGGAGTCGGCCAGCTCACGCAGCCTGTCCTCGTCGAAATGGCGCCGCGGCTGGAAGCGCCCGCGCTCCACCAGGTCGATGGCGATCATCGCCGGCGAGCCCGAGGGTTCTCCCGCCTTCTTCTCCTTCGCCGCCGAGGGCGCGCCGCCGAGGAGGGCGTCGAGCCCTCTGCCTAGTCCTCTCTTTGCCATGTTCAATCCTTCCACATATTCCGTTCACACCCGGATGCCAGAGCCTTTGAAAGCCCTTGCCGGGCTTGCCGGCGGAACGTCGGAGGCCGGGGATGGCCGACGCCGAGCGCACAGGGATGTGCTCGTGGCGGTCCCGCCGGCGGGCCCGGCAAGGGCCCACCCCGAACGTCCCGCCGGGTACCTCCGCCCAGGCCTCTCCAGCCCCAAATGTCTCAGTTTGCCCCTTCGTGCCTCCGCAGCATTTCACTGGCCAGCGCCATGTAGCTCACCGCCCCCCGCGAGTAGCGGTCGTAGAGCAGCACCGACTGGCCGTGGCTGGGCGCCTCGGCCACACGCACGTTGCGCGGGATCACGGTGCGGAAGACCTGCTCGCCGAAGTGGTCGATGAGCTGGCGCGACACCTCCGCCGCCAGCCGGTTGCGCAGGTCGTGCATGGTGCGCAGGATCCCCTCCAGGTGCAGCTCGGGGTTGTAGAGCTCGCGGATCTTCTCGATGGTGTTGAGCAACCCGGTGAGCCCCTCCAGCGCGTAGTACTCGGTCTGCAGCGGTACCAGCACCCCCCGGCTCGCCACCAGGGCGTTGATGGTGAGCATGCTCAGGGAAGGGGGGCAGTCGATGAGCAGGTAGTCGTACTCCGGCAGCAGCGGCTTGAGCGCCAGCGCCAGGCGGCGCTCCTTCATGGGGTGGTTCATGAGGGTCACTTCCGCCGCCGTGAGATCGGTGTTGGAGGGCAGCAGGTCGAACTCGTCCCCCGCGCTGCGCCGCAGGGCCCGCCGCGCCGGTTGGTTCTCCAGCAGCACCTCGTAGGTGGAGAGCTCGAGATCCAGCTTGTCCACGCCGCAGCCGGTGGTGGCGTTTCCCTGGGGATCCAGGTCCACCAGCAGCACCCGCTTGCCGGCGCGCGCCAGTGCCGAGGCCAGGTTCACCGCCGTGGTGGTCTTGCCCACGCCCCCCTTCTGGTTGGCAATGCTGATGGTGCGCGCCATGAAACCCGCTTCCGCGATCTGAGGAGCGCTAGTTTAGCAGCCCACAGGAAGGACTTGTAGGAGGCCGCCCCGGGCCGAACTCCAAACAATTCGCGGCGAGGGCGCCGCTGCCCATTGGATACGGAAACGGGCTGTCCCTGCCCGTTTCCTTCTCGGCGGTGGAAAAACGCGGTTTTCCACCGCCTCCGCTTCGCGCCGCACATCCCTGTGCGGAGTAAGAGGCCCGCCCACGGGCCGAACTCGAAAACATTCGCGGCGAGGGCGCCGCTGCCTGTTGGATACGGAAACGGGCAGGGAC
>JALWGP010000151.1 GCA_027038775.1 Sedimenticola sp.
TTCGAGGCCAGGGCGGGAAGGGGAGTGCCCAGGGTCAGTGCCAGCAAGGCAGCCTTCATCCAGGTGGGTTTCATCGTTCTCTCTCCTCGCGTGGGTGGTGATGGAGGAGAGATGCGCCGGCTGGCCGGTTTATTCCATGGCCAGCGCCCGGGCGAGGGTGGTCACCAGCAGGCCGCCCGTTTCCCCGGCGGTCTTCCCCCAGGCGACGATGCCGTCCTCGTGGCCGCCCATGGCCAGCAGGCCGGTGGAGGGGTGTCCCGTGGCTTCCAGCACCGCCACGGTGGCCTGGGCCATCTCCGGCGTGCCGTACTCGGCGGCGGGGTCGGTGACCGGCAGCTCCAGGGCCTCGGCCCGCCGCCAGACATGGGGCGAGTGGGCGTGGAAGACGAAGCGGCAGGCGGGCAGGGTCTCGTAGATCACGGCGTGGGTGAGGGCCTCGGAAGAGGGCCTGCAGGGCCCCCGCGAATGGAGGCGGTTGGCGGCGAGGTCCCACGCCAGCACATGCGAGAAGTCCACCGTTTCCAGCCGTTCCTTCCCGCCCGTCTGGGTGCAGGTGACGAGGAAGCCCCCACCGTGCCGGCAGCTGAGGTTGCCGTAGGCGTAGCCCTCGTAGCGGGTCGGGTCCCGGCCCAGGAGCTCCAGCCGCCGGCAGACCAGGAACCAGGCCCGCAGGTGCGCCGTGGCCGCCCCGTCGGGTGGCGGTCCCTGTTCGTGGTGCAGCCGGAACTTGATGACCCCTTCACCCGTTGTCTTCATGATAGAATTCCCCGTTTCCCGAAAAAGACCGATCGATCGTGCCGATGGCATTGAATAGTACCGAAGAAATCATCGAGGATCTGCGCCAGGGCAGGATGGTCATCATCATGGACGACGAGGACCGCGAGAACGAGGGCGACCTGGTCGTTGCCGCCGACAAGGTGACGCCGGAGGCGATCAACTTCATGGCCAAGTATGGCCGCGGGCTCATCTGTCTCACCCTCACCAAGGAGCGTTGCCAGCAGCTGCGGCTGCCGCTCATGGTGAACGCCAACGACCAGCTCGAGTCCACCAACTTCACCGTCTCCATCGAGGCGGCGGAGGGGGTCACCACCGGCATCTCGGCGGCGGACCGGGCGAAGACGGTGCAGGCGGCGGTGAAGCCCGACGCACGCCCCGAGGACTTGGTGCAGCCCGGCCACATCTTTCCCCTGATGGCCCAGCCGGGCGGGGTGCTGGTGCGCGCGGGCCACACCGAGGCGGGCTGCGACCTGGCACGCCTGGCGGGGCTGACGCCGGCCTCGGTGATCGTGGAGATCCTCAACGAGGACGGCACCATGGCGCGCCGGCCCGACCTGGAGAAGTTCGCCGCCGAGCACGGCCTGAAGATTGGCACCATCGCCGACCTCATCGAGTACCGCATCCGCAACGAGAAGACGGTGGAGCGCATCAACGAGTGCCTGCTGCCCACCGAGGCCGGGGAGTTCCGCGTCATCGCCTACCAGGACGTGGTGGACAACGAGGTGCACCTGGCGCTGGTGAAGGGCCAGATCGATCCCGAGGAGCCGGTGCTGGTTCGCGTGCACGTCCAGAACAGCCTTTGCGACCTCCTCGGCAGCACCTATCCCGAGTGTGGCTGGCCGCTGAAGAGCGCCATGAAGCAGGTGGAGCACGCGGGGGGCGGCGTGGTGGTGATCCTGCGTAACCACGACACCGCCCGCGACATCGTGCAGCGCATCCAGGCCTGCCATCTCAGGGGGGGCGGCGAAGGGGGGCCCAGCATCGACCTCGGCAAGATCAAGGACAAGGAACTGCGCACTTTCGGCGTGGGCGCGCAGATCCTCATCGATCTGGGTGTGAAGAAGATGCGCGTGATGAGCGCGCCCAAGCACCTCCACGCCCTGGCCGGTTTCCACCTGGAGGTGACCGAGTTCGTCGATTTCGAACTGCCGGAGGAAGAGGCATCGTAGGAGGCCCGCCCCGGGCCGAACATCAAAACGATTCGCGGCGGGGGCGCCGCTCCTACAAGAGCGGGACGGGAACGTCGCGGGAGATCCGCCCCGGGCCAAACGCGGGACCGTAGGAGGCCCGCCCCCGGGCCGAACATCAAATTGAAGGACAGGGGTTGAAAGAGACATGAGCATCAAGACCATTGAAGGCAACCTGGTTGCCGGTGGCGCGCGCTACTGCCTGGTGGTGTCGCGCTGGAACAGTTTCATCGTGGAACACCTGGAGGCGGGCGCCATCGACACCCTCAGGCGCCACGGCGCCAGCGACGAGGAGATCACCGTCGTCCGCCTGCCCGGCGCCTTCGAGATGCCTCTGGTGCTGGACCGGGTGGCCGCCAGCGGCGACTACGACGCCATCATCGCCCTGGGCGCGGTGATCCGCGGCGGCACGCCTCACTTCGAATACGTGGCGGGCGAGGCGGTGAAGGGCATGGCCCAGGTGACCCTCAAGCACGGCGTTCCCATCGCCTTCGGCGTGCTCACCGTCGACACCATCGAGCAGGCCATCGAGCGTGCAGGCACCAAGGCGGGCAACAAGGGCGGCGAGGCGGCCGCCACCGCCATCGAGATGGTCAATCTGCTGCGCGCCCTGTGAGCCGAAAGCGCTCCCGCTCGCGGCGCCTGGGGCTCCAGGCGCTCTACCAGTGGCAGGTCACGGGTGACGACCTGGGCGAGATCATCAACCACTTCCTCGCCGAGAACAGCGGCAAGGCGTTCGAGGTGGACTACTTCCGCGACCTGGTGCGCGGCGTGCCCGCCCGGCTGGACGAGCTGGACAAGGCCCTCGAGCCCTTCCTCGACCGCCCGGTGGAGGAGGTGGACCTGGTGGAACGGGCCCTGCTGCGCATGGGCACCTACGAGCTCGCCGCCCATCCCGAGGTGCCCTACAAGGTGGTGATCAACGAGGCGGTGGAACTGGCCAAGACCTTCGGTGCCGAGCAGAGCCACCGCTACATCAACGGCGTCCTCGACAAGGTGGCGCGCGAGCTGCGCCCGGTCGAAGTGGCCGCCCGTGGCTGAGTTCGAGCTCATCGAACGCTTCTTCGCGGACCTGGCGCCCCGTGGTCCCGGCGTGGAGCTGGGCATCGGCGACGACGCCGCGCTGCTGAGGCCGCCCCCCGGCCGCGAGCTGGCCATGACCCTGGACACTCTGGTGGCCGGCCGCCACTTCCTTTCCGACACCGATCCCGAGGGCCTGGGCCACAAGGCGCTGGCGGTGAACCTGAGCGATCTCGCCGCCATGGGCGCCGAGCCGGCCTGGGCGTTGCTCTCCCTCACCCTGCCGGAGGCCGACGAGGCCTGGCTCGCCGCCTTCGGTGCCGGTCTGGGTGCGCTGGCCCGGCGGCACGGCGTGGCCCTGGTGGGTGGCGACACCTGCCGCGGTCCTCTCAGCATCAGCCTCCAGCTCACCGGCTTCATGGAACCGGGGCGGGCGTTGCGGCGCGATGGCGCCCGGCCCGGCGATCACGTCTTCGTCACCGGCACCCTGGGCGATGCCGCCCTGGCGCTGGAGGGGCTGCTGGCGGGCGTCCCGGTGCCTGATGCGCTGCGCCGGCGGCTGGAGCGCCCCGAACCGCGCCTGGCCGAGGGGCGGGCGCTGGCGGGCGTCGCCTCGGCCTGCATCGATCTCTCCGACGGGCTGGTGGCCGACCTGGGGCACATCTGCGAGGCCAGTGGCTGCGGCGCCCGGCTGGAGGCGGCGCGCATCCCCCGCTCCGGCGAAGCGTCGAAGTGGCTGGAGGCGCGCGGCGACTGGCGCCCGCTGCTCGCCGGCGGGGACGACTACGAGCTCTGCTTCACGGTGCCGCCGGAGCGGCTCGGTGCGCTGGCGGCCGGCGGCATCTTCTGCACCCGCATCGGCGAGATGGTGCAGGGCAGCGGTGTCACCGTGCTCGATGAAAGGGGCGAGCCCCTGCCTCCCATGTCCGGATACGACCACTTCGCATGAAGAACCCCGACCTGAAGAACCCCGTCCACCTCCTCGCCTTCGGCTTCGGCTCGGGGCTGGCGCCGGTGGCGCCCGGCACCTTCGGCACCCTGGCGGCGGTGCCGCTCTACCTGGCCATGGCCCGGCTGCCGCTGGCGGCCTACCTGGCGGTGCTGGCGGTGGTGATCCTCGCCGGCATCTGGATCTGCGGCCGCACCT
The DNA here is from genome assembly GCA_027038775.1 of Sedimenticola sp. Lineage (GTDB taxonomy): Bacteria > Pseudomonadota > Gammaproteobacteria > Chromatiales > Chromatiaceae > Thiolapillus. The sequence goes on from JALWGP010000151.1 coordinate 4,132, forward strand.
CCCGGGACCTGGGGGTGCACGACCACGGCGGCATCGTCTGGGACG
>JALWGP010000152.1:0-10311 GCA_027038775.1 Sedimenticola sp.
GGCGATGGCGGCGCGGATGTCGGGCGGCCGGGGAGGTTCGCCTCTTTCCGTTTCGCCTTTGCCGACGTGGTGCGGGTGGGTGGGCCGGTGGAGGTCGAGGTGAAGCCGACCCGCCGGAGCCGGCGGGCGGGCGGTACCCGGACCAACCGCGTGCTGCTGCGCAAGCGGGGACGGCCGGTGGTGGCCGGTCGCGTGGAGTATCTCCGTGAACGGCCGGCCGGGCTGGGGCTGGATTTCAGGCCGCCCGCGGAGCTTTTCGACCTGCCGAATCGCAGCAGGCTGGCCGGCGGGCGCTATTTTCTCAAGCACAGATCGCTGCAGATCAGCGACGCCAAGAACTTCCTCGCCGGCTCCCAGGTGGTTCCCTGCCAGTACTTCGACGAGCTGGAGGGCAGGGCGCATTTTCCCGCGCTCTTTCCCCCGTCGCTCATCTCCTCGGCCCTGCTGGAGAAGGCCGCCTCGGAGGGCTATGACTTCATCGAGCGGCCGCTGGTCTATACCTCCCATCTCTTCCACGTGGATCTCGGCCGGCTGGAACGGCTGCAGGACGGAGAGCTGCTTCACCTGCTGGTGGAGGGGCCGCTGCCCCAGGCGAAGGAACCGGCGCACTCCCGTTACCGTTGCGTCGGCCTGCTGTCCCGTGGCCGCCTGCTGTTCACCGCGGAGATCGGGCTTTCGCCGCTGGAGAAGTGAGCCGGTCCCGGACCTCTCCCCGTCCCGCCTCTTGAATTGGCGCCCCGGGGCCTAAATGTTACCCTGGAAATTGTAGGGATGGCGGAGCCGCCGTGCACGGCGGTACACCGCTGTCGAAAACCGGGCGCTCTCCGGACGCGGCCGCGCCGCCTCCGGAGAGAGGTTCGGATATTCCCACCGCTAGCGAAGCGAGGTGCGCACATGGCGGGCGCCGTCATGGAACTTCCCGAACTGCGGGATCGCCGCTGGGTGTTCCGGGATCGCGCGCACGCCGGAAAGGTGCTCGCTTCCATGCTCGGCGACTACCGGAACGGGAACGGCCTGGTACTCGCGATCCCCGCGGGCGGCGTGCCCGTGGCCGCGGCCATGGCGGACAGCCTGCACCTGCCTCTCGACCTGTGTGTGGTGAGCAAGATCCTGCTGCCCTGGACCACCGAAGCGGGTTTCGGCGCCGTGGCCTTCGACGGCAGCGTCTGGCTCAACCAGGCCTACATCGATCACTACCATCTCACCCCCCAGCAGATCGAGAAGGCCACGCAGGAGGCGCGGCGGAAGGTGACCGCGCGGGTCCGGCGTTTTCGCGGCAATCGCCCCATGCCCGAGATGAGGGGGCGGCCCGTCTTCCTGGTGGACGACGGGCTGGCGTCGGGCGCCACCCTGCGGGCCGGGCTGGCCGCCCTCCGCCGGGAGGGTGCCGACCGGCTGCTGGTGGCCGTGCCCACGGCCCCGGCACTGGGCGCACTGGAACTGGCGCGCGAGGCGGATGCGCTCTACTGCGCGAATGTGCGGGGCGGCGCCAGCTTCGCCGTGGCGGACGCCTACCAGCAGTGGTACGACGTAAGCGAAGCGGAGGTGGAAGAGATCCTGAAGGAGCGGGAGGTCCTGTAACCCGTGTTGCCGGGAGGTTCAGTGCAATGGAGATGGAAACCCGGGAAGTGATCGTGGATTCGGCGGGCGTGCCATTGCCCGCCTTCCTCACGCGGCCTGCCGGATCCCGTGGGCTGGTGATCTTCGTGCATGGCAGCGGCAGCAGTCGTTTCAGCACGCGCAACCGTTTCGTCGCCGATCTCCTTGCCCGCGCCGGCCTGGCCACGCTCCTCTTCGACCTGCTCACGGAGGAGGAGGGGCGGCTGGACGCCATCACCGCCGAGCTGCGGTTCGACATTTCCCTGCTGACGGAACGCACCATGGGCACCCTGGATTGGGTGGCCGCCGAACTCGAATTCGGCCCCCCGGGGCTCTTCGGCGCCAGTACGGGAGCGGCGGCGGCACTGGGGGCTGCCGCGATGAGGCCCGATGGCGTGGCGGCGGTGGTCTCCCGTGGCGGGCGGCCGGACCTGGCCATTCCCCTCCTGCCGCGGGTTGAAGCACCCACGCTCTTCATCGTCGGTGAGCTGGATACCGTGGTGCTGGAACTCAATCGCAAGGCGGCCGCGGTGATGCGGGCGCCCTGGGAGCTTGCCATCGTTCCCGGTGCCACCCACCTGTTCGAGGAGCCGGGCACGCTGGAGCAGGCCGCCGGGCTGGCGCGGGACTGGTTCCTCCGCCATCTGTTACCGGAAGCCACCGGATAGACCCTTCACCCATCAAGGAGCACGAGCATGACGATGACTCTGAGTCACGAAGCACTGGAACAGTTCAGACAGATCCTGAAGGAGCGGGAACAGAGCCTGCGCGAGGAGATCCGCCAGGCCCTGCTGAAGGCCGACAGTGAACACTACGCAGACCTGGCCGGCCAGGTGCACGACACCGAGGAAGCCTCGGTGGCCGACATGCTGGTGGACCTCAACCTCGCCACCATCGACAAGTACGTGGAGGAACTGCGGCAGGTGGAACGGGTCCTGGGCCGCATGCAAGAAGGAGAATACGGCGTCTGCATCGACTGTGGCGGCCCCATCGGCGAGGCCAGGCTCCGCGCCAACCCGGTGGCGCTGCGCTGTGTCCGCTGCCAGGAGGCCTGGGAGAAGACCCACGCCGGGGGCGAGACGCCCGCGCTCTAGTGTGTTGCGGCCGGCGCGGGCGGTTCCACTGGCAGAAGGTTATGCTGGGCAGGCTGCCGCCGGGGCAACGGTGAAAGGGGCTGCACGATCATGGTCGACTACGGGAATGGAGTAGAGGTGCTGCCGGGACCCCGGGGCGCGGGCGGGGTGGACCGGGCCACCGGGCCGTCGCACCGGAGGGTGCGCGTGTTTCTCGTTACGCTGGTTCTCGCTCTCGCGGCGGGGCTGGCGTGGGACTTCCTGCGCCCGCCGCTCTACAGGGCCTCCGCCACCCTCCTCACCGTGGCACCGCCGGAGCTGGACCAGCCCAGCGCCGAGGCCGACGTCCAGCACGTGGCGATCCAGCGGCAGCGGCTGCTGAGCCGGAAGGTGCTGGAGGCGGTTTCGCGCGCGCTCCCGGAGAACGGATCGGGTGAGCCGCCCGTGGACGCGGACCGGCTGCGCGCCATGTTGCAGGTCCTGCCGGTGCCCGATACCAACCTGGTGGAGCTGCGTGCTGACGGTACGGAACCCCTTTTCCTCTCCGCGGTGGTGAACGCCTGGATCGACGCGTACCTGTCCGTGCGCGCCGAAGAGGTGGCTGCGCTGGAGGCCGGCACCTCCCGCGTGCTCAGGGAGCGGTACCAGGCCCTCGGGCGCAAGATCGAGGAGAAAAGAGCAGTGCTGGAGCGGTTCCGCGAGCGCCACAGCATTCTCAGCACCGCGCGGGACGAGAACCAGGTGCTGGCTCGCCTGAAAGGGCTGAACGATTCGCTCAACGCGGCCAACGAAGAGCGGGTCAAGGCCAGGGCGAGGCTCGATGCCATCGAGGCGGCCATCGCCCGTGGCGAGACCCTGGTTCCCGAGGAGGACAAGCGCAGCTACGCGGAGATGGTCAAGCGTGCGCAGGAGCTGCGGGAACAGGTGGCCGAGCTCCAGCGCCGTTACACCGACGAGTACATCGAACGCTCCCCGGCGCTGAAGGTGATCCCCGAGAAACTGGCCAGGCTGGAGCAGAAACTTCGCAGGTACCGCGAGGAGAGCAGGGCCCACCTGCTGGCCACTGCCCGCCAGGAGCACGCCGCCGCCGTGCAGACCGTGGCGGAACTGGAGGCGCAGCTGGAGTCGCTCAAGCGGGAGGCCTCCGAGTTCACCGCCCGCTTTTCCGAGTACGAAGCGATGCAGGAAGACCTGGCGAACCTGGAGGCCCTCTACCGGGAGCTGGAGGATCGCCTGGTGAAGGTGGAGATCAGCAACCGCAAGAAGTACCCGCAGGTGCAGGTGGTGGAGTGGGCCTATCCGCCTGCCGCACCAGTGTGGCCCCACTACTGGCGGGATGCGGCCATCGTGGCGGGCGTTTCGGTGGTGCTGGCGTTGCTCATGGTGTGGCTGGTGGAGTTCCTGCGGCCCGCGGCGCCCCCCGTTCAGCCCGCGCTCGGGGTCACCCTCTACCCGGCCAACCCGGCACTGGGGCAGGGGGAGCCCGAAAGGGCGGCGCTCGGGCAGAGGCCGCAGGCGCTGCCCGCCCGCGCCGTGGTGGAGCTGGCGCCGGGAGAGATCCGGCAGTTGGTGGAGCACGGGGATCCCATCGCCAGGCAGCTGGTCGGACTGCTGCTGAGCGGGCTCAGCGTACAGGAGATCCTGCAGCTGGAAGCCGGGGACATCGACCCGGAGACGGGCGAGGTGGAGGTGCGGGGAAGATCCGCGCGCAAGGTGAGGCTGCCGCCCGCCATCCGGTCCTGGTATCTCGGGGAAGAGGGCGCCTGGCTGGCATGGAAGGCGCAGGAGGGCTTCGACGAAGGGGAGCTCGAAGCGCGGCTGCAGCTGGCGGCCAGGGAAGCCGGGATTCCGGAGATCGAACGGGTGGACTCCGAAGCCCTGCGCAACAGTTATCTGCTCCACCTGGTGCGGCAGGGTGTGCGCCTGACCGATCTAGAACGGGTGGCGGGCGCCATGCCGGCCCGGCAGTTGCTCGAACTCGGCGCTCACGCGCCCGGAGGTCCCTCCCGGCCCGTTTCCGAGGTGGACACGGTCTACCCGCTGTTCGCCTGAGGCGGAGGAGAGCGCCTCAAACCGCCTGGAAGAGGTACTCCTGGAGGCCGTTCTGCAGCAGCCTCGACTGCCACACCCCGAATCCCGGCATCAGCCGCTCCAGGGTGCGCTGGGCGTATCTCGGCGCCGGCGCCGTTTCGGCGCTGCCGTGCAGCCACCGCATGCGCTCCGGGCTCATGAGCTGGAAACGGCCCGGACGCGCAGGCATCGTGGCCCTGGTGTGCACGAAGGCGTGCATCCAGGCGCCCCGGGCGGTGTGGGTGTGCAGGTGGCCCGCCAGGAGGGCGAGACCCTCTTCGTCCAGATAGTTGAGCAGGTCCCAGCAGAGGATCAGGTCGAACCGCGCGGCCCCGGCCAGTGGCAGCAGCCGCACCGGCTCGGGAGGCGGCTGCTCCTCCTCTTCCCACCGCCACTCGGCCAGCGTCTCCTCCAGGGATGCGACATGGAAACGGCAGCGAAAGCGGGAGAAGAACTCGATGTGGTTGCCCGAGGCCGGGCCGAGGTCGAGGATTTCGTATTTCCTCCCGGGCTCCTTCTCCAGCGTCTCCACCAGGTGGTGAAAGGCGGGTGAACCCAGCTCTTCCGAGCCGGGTTCGGTCCTCGAGGGAGGTGCGGGGCCGCCACCCCTGGAGAAGAGCGCCATTTCGGCAGGAGGCGGGGATCAGGCGCTCTTGCTCTTGGGGGCGGCCTGCAGGGTGGGCGCTTCCGCCTTGGCGTCCATGTCGATGCTGCCTTTGGACGAGGCGCCCTCCTCGAGGATCACCGTGCGCGCGAGGAGGTTGCCGCGCACCCGGCCCGAGGCGGTGATGGTCACCTTCTCCGCGCCGGTGAGGTCGCCGATGAGCTCGCCGCGCACGGTGATGGTCCGGGCGTAGGCGTTGGCCTTGATGCGTCCCTGCTCGCCCACCGTGAGATTGTGCTCCTTCAGGTGGATGTTGCCCTCCACCTGGCCCTGGATGAGCAGGTCCTCGTCGCCGGTGAGTTCCCCGTTGAGCCGGATGGAGGGACCGATGGTGGTGGTCTGGCCACCGCCGGGGCTCGCCTTGGGCGCGGCCGGTTGCACGGGAGCGGGACTCTGGGCGGCTTCGCCCGTGGCTTTCTTCGACTTGTCGAACATGGTGGCTTGTCCTCTGGTGGGTTGGGAATGGCCTCTTGTAACCGTTTTGTTCCGGGCCTTTGTTGTCCGGCGTCTCATTTTTGCAAAAATTCAGTGGAGATGACAGGCGACCTGGTGGGGGGCTTCGCCGTCGTGTATCGGTCTCAGGAGCGGTCTCCTTTCGGCGCAGATCGGCATCGCCTCGGGGCAGCGGGTGCGGAAGGGGCAGCCCGAGGGCGGATCCAGGGGTGATGGCACCTCGCCCTGGAGGAGGATCCGTTTCCTGCGCCGTTTCGGATCGGGGACCGGGATGGCCGACAGCAGCGCCCGCGTGTAGGGGTGCATGGGATCCCGGTAGAGGTCCGCGGCGGGTGCGATCTCCACCAGCCTTCCCAGGTACATCACGCCCACCTGGTGGCTGATGTGCTGCACCACCGCCAGGTCGTGGGAGATGAAGAGGAAACTGATGCCCAGCTCCCGCTGCAGCCGGCCGATGAGGTTGAGCACCTGGGACTGCACCGACACGTCCAGCGCCGACACCGCCTCGTCGGCGACGATGAACTTCGGATCCAGGGTCAGCGCCCGGGCGATGCCGATGCGCTGGCGCTGGCCGCCGGAGAATTCGTGGGGATAGCGGTGGAGCACCTGCGGGCCCATGCCCACGATGTCGAGGAGCTCCAGCACCTTCTCGCGCCTCGACCGGGGCGTGCCGATGCGGTGGATCTCCATGGGCTCGAGCAGCGTCTGGAGTACCGTGCGCCGGGGGCTGAGGGAGGCGTAGGGATCCTGGAAGATGATCTGCATGTGGCGCCGCGCCGCGGTGAGCCTACTGCGGTCCAGCGCAGTGATGTCGGTGCCGTCCAGGATCACCCGGCCCGCGGTGGGTTCGTGCAGGCGCAGGATGGCGCGCCCCAGGGTGGATTTGCCGCAGCCCGACTCGCCCACCAGGCCGAAGGTTTCCCCCCGCTTCACCTCGAAGCTCACGTCGTCCACCGCTTTCAGCCAGCCGGTGATGCGGCGGAAGAAGCCGCCGCGCACGGGAAAGTGCTTGCCGAGAGCCTGCACCTGCAGCAGGGGGGGATCAACGGTCATTCCAGGCACCCCGCGTACCGGTTGGGATAGTGGCAGGCGACGGCGATGTCGCAACGCAGTTCGAGCTTCGGCTCCTGGCGGTGGCACAGGTCGTCGGCCCTGGGGCAGCGGTCGGCGAAGCGGCAGCCCGGCGGCAGGTGGAGCAGGTCGGGCACTGAGCCGGGGATGGTGGGCAGCTCCGGCAGCTTCTCCTCGCGGATACGGGGGATCGACTGGAGCAGCCCCTCGGTGTAGGGGTGGCGTGGCCGTTCGAAGAGGCACTCGACGGGCGCCTCCTCCACCACGCGGCCGGCGTACATCACCACCGCCCGGTGACAGGTCTCGGCCACCACTCCCAGGTCGTGGGTCACCAGCACCACCGAGGTGCCCAATTGCTCCTGCAGCCGCACCATCTCGTCCAGCACCTGGGCCTGGGTGGTGACGTCCAGCGCCGTGGTGGGCTCGTCCGCCAGCAGCAGCTTGGGATTGCAGCTGAGCGCCATGGCGATCATCACCCGCTGGCGCATACCGCCCGACATCTGGTGGGGGTAGTCGTCGATGCGCTTCTCCGGCGAGGGGATGCCCACCAGCGCCAGCATCTCCACCGCGCGGTCGCGCGCCTGCCGGCGGCTCATGCCTTGGTGGCGCACCAGCACGTCGGTCATCTGGGTGGCGATGGAGAGGACCGGGTTGAGGGCGGTCATGGGTTCCTGGAAGATCATGGAGATCTCCCTGCCGCGGATGTGCCGGTACTCCGCCTCGGAGAGGGTGGCCAGTTCCCGCCCCTCGAGCCGGATGGAGCCGGAGACGATGCGCCCCGGCGGCGAGGGCACCAGTCCCAGCACGGCCAGCGCCGTCACCGTCTTGCCGCAGCCCGACTCGCCCACCAGCCCCAGGGTCTCGCCGGGCACCAGGTCGAAGCTCACGCCGTCGATGGCGCGCACCAGGCCCCGCTCGGTGGAGAATTCCACCACCAGGTCGCGGACGCTGAGCAGGGGGCGGGTCATGGCATCCCCTCCCGCGGGACCGGCAGAGAGGGAGCTGCTTCGCCGGCGGAAATGGGGGGTAGGAGGTGCGCCCCCGCGCCGAACTGCCTGGACAGGAGCCCTGGAGGGATTCGCGGCGGGGGCGCCGCTCCTGCGGGCGTGGCTTGTTTCATGTGCTCACTTTCCTGGGATCCAGCGCGTCCTGCAGCGCGTCGGAGAACATGTTGAAGGCCATCACCAGCACGAAAAGGAAGGTGGAGGCGGTGACGAAGTTGGAGAAGTGGCCCGCCTGCACCTCCTGGGTGGACTCGGCGATCATCAGCCCCCAGGAGACGCCGTCGGTGACGCCCAGTCCCAGGAAGCTGAGGATCACCTCGGACTTGATGGCGCCGACGAAGACGATGGTGGCCTGCACCAGCAGGATGTGGAAGGTGTTGGGCAGGATGTGGCGGAAGATGATGAGCCGCCGCGGCAGGCCGATGGCGCGCGCCGCCTCCACGAACTCGAAGTTCTTGAGCTTGATCACCTCGCCCCGCACCAGCCGCGCGGTGGTGGTCCAGAAGGTGGCGATCATGGCGATGTGCATGGCGTAGGGGTTGCCCTGGAGGGCGTAGGCCAGGGCCGCCACGAAGAGGAAGAAGGGGATGGCGTCGAGCACGCCCATGAGCCAGAGGATGAGCTCGTCGGCCCAGCGGTTGCTGAAGTAGCCGGCCAGCGCGCCCAGCAGCCCGCCGAGGAGGGTGGAGAGCACGGCCACCACCAGCCCCACTTCGAAGGCGGTGCGGGTGCTGTAGATGGCGCGCTCGAAGATGTCCTGGCCGATGATGTTGGTGCCCAGCCAGTAGTCCGGGCCGGGCGGCGCCCACATGGGCCCGTCCACCTGGCTCCAGCCCTGGCCCCACAGGCCCAGCCACACCCCCAGTGCGACGAGGAGATAGACCAGCACCACGCCCAGCGAGGCCATGCCGATGCGGTCGCGCCGGAACTTGTACCAAGCCTTGGCCCAGAGGGAGGTTCTCTCTTTGGCGGGTTTCATTCGTGCGCTCTCCACGAATGGAAGCCCGTATTGACCGCTGTGCGCTTTCCAGGCTGTCTGGCGGGACCGCTACGAGCACATCCTTGTGCGCTCGACGTCGGCCGTCCCTGGCCTCCGACGTCCCGCCAGACAGCCTGGAAAGCGCCTGAGAGGGTTCGGCGCCGGAGGTCTTGAAGAGGTTCCGGGAAGGCGGTTGCGGGACGTCCGAGGCAGGGATGCCGAGGCCGAGCGTGCATGGATGCATTCACAGCGGTCCCGCAACCGCCTTCCCGGAACCTCACAACCCCTGCCACGAAGTGCCCGACAGTGCTCATTTCAAACTCACCCTCGGGTCCACCACCTTGTAAAGGATGTCGTTGAGGATCAGCACCAGCACGAAGAGCACCGCGGTGAGTCCCACCACCGCCTTGAGCACCGGCTGGTCGCCGGTGGTGATGGCGTCGTAGGTGACCAGCCCCACGCCGGGAATGCCGAAGTAGCTCTCGATGAGCAGGGCGCCCGAGATCACCACGAAGGGGATGGAGAACATGATCCGCGTGATGATGGGGATCAGGGCGTTCTTCAGCACGTACTTGAAGAGCAGCTCCGCCGGCGGCGTGCCGAAGGCGCGCGCGGTGCGCACGTAGTCGCGTCCCATCTCCTCCACGAGCACCGCGCGGTAGAAGCGGGTGTTGTAGCCCAGGGCCACGAACACCGTGGCCAGGGTGGGCACGGTGACGTAGCGCAGGTAGTCTCCGAAGTCGTAGACGTTCCAGCCCCGCACCGGGAACCAGCCCAGCCCGTAGTTGGAGGAGAAGAGGATCTGGAAGGCGATGATGACGATGAGGAAGCTCACGCTCATGCCCACCACCGAGCCCCCCATGATGAGCTTGTCCAGCCAGCGTCCCCGGTGCCAGGCCGCCGCCAGGGCCAGGGCGATGCCCAGCAGGTTGCCCAGTATGAAGCCCGGCAGGATCAGTGCCAGGGAGATGGGAATGGTACGTTTCAGGATGGAGCTGACCCGTTCGCCGGTGGAGTCGGAGTAGCCGAAGTCGAGGGTGGCCAGCTCCGCCAGGTACTCCAGGTAGCGGGTGACGAAGGGGCGGTCGTAGCCCAGCTGGTGGCGGATCTCGGCGATCTGCTCGGGGGTGGCGTTCTTGCCGATGAGGTCGTAGGTCTTGTCCGGGCCGAAATAGACCATCAGCAGGAAGCTGATGAGGGTGACGCCCAGGATCAGCGGAATCCCGGTGACGAACTTGCGCAGGGCGTACTGGAGCATCTCCATGGCGGGCCTATTCTAGCAGCCGACAGAGCTTGAGAGCCCACAGCCCTGGATCATTGCGTCTTGTGTCCCGGGCAGGCCGGATTCCTTTCCTTTTCAGCAGGAACGCCGTAAATACCTCCATGCAGGCTTCGCGG
>JALWGP010000152.1:10321-13172 GCA_027038775.1 Sedimenticola sp.
CCTTTTCAGCGGGTTCTCGGCGTCAGGGAAACCGCAGCTAAGCCTGCATGGAGGTATTTACGGCGTTCCTGCTGAAAAGGAAAGGAATCCGGCTCCACAGCACGTCATTCACTCCCCGTCCCTCCCGGGCAGCACGTCCACGTACTTGAGGTGGAATCCCCCCACGATGGACTGGTCGGGAAAGCTCACCACGTTCCTGTGCCAGAGCAGGATGTAGCGGCGCGAGAGCCCGGAGATGGTGACGCAGGCGTCCTGTACGATACGGTTCATCTTCCGGTAGATGGCGGTGCGCTCGGGGGAGGGCTGCATCACCGAGCTGAGCTCGTAGAGCCGGTTGTACTCCGGATCGTCGAAGTTGGAGGCGTTGGAGCCGGGCGAACCGTTGGGGCCGTAGAAGAGCTGCAGGGTGTTCTCGGCGTCGGGATAGTCCAGCCCCCAGCCCATGCCCACGATCATGATCTTCGCCTGCTTCACCGCCTTGTTGTAGTCGCCGAAGCTGGCGTAGGAGTCGAAGAGGATCTTCTCCTTGGGGTAGCCGATGCGGGTGAGCCAGCCGCGGAACTGCTCGAACATCTGGCGTGAGCTCACCGAGGCCACGCCGCCGTAGGTGAGCTCGGGCAGGTTCTCTGCCGTCCAGCCCGCCTCGGCCAGCAGCTTCCTTGCCTTCTCCGGGTCGTGGGTGATGGAATCTTTCGGCGCCTGCGGGTCGTACTCGGGTACCACCGGCGGGATGATGCCGGGAAAGACCTGGCCCATGTCGTTGTAGAAGGTGCGGTTGCGCTCGGCCCAGTCGAAGGCGTAGCGGATGGCGCAGCGCAGGGCGTGGTTGCGCTTCTCCCGTTCGGGATCCGGGTGGTAGCCGATCCCCGGGTCCTTCATGTTGAAGTCGGTGTGGACGAAGCCGTTCTCCAGGCCGCTGGTGTAGAAATAGTTCCTCGCGTACCTCGCCTTGAGCACCACCTCGGGTTGCTTCTTTAGCAGCACCTCGTCCAGCAGCTCGCGCGGGATGGTGGCGAACTGGATCTCGTCCCCCTTGGTGAAGGAGTTCCAGCGTGACAGGCTCTCCTTGACGAAGTGGATCTCCAGCCGGTCCACCAGGGGCGGGATCCTGCCCTGGATTCCAGCGATGCCGTACGGGTCGTGGACCTTCGGGTCGTAGCCCTCGTAGGCCAGGTCGATGGGTTCACGGCGGTACTTCTCGTTGCGCACCAGCACCGCCCGAACCGAGTCGAAGGTCTGCAGCCGGAAGGGGCCCGAGCCCACCGGGTGCACTGAGAACTCGCGCCCGTAGTGCTCCACCGCCTCCCGCGGCACGATGGCCGAGAAGCCCTGGGCCAGGGTGTGCACCAGCTGGGGGCAGGGGCGGGTGAGGAGGATGCGGATGGTGTAGCGGTCCAGCGCCCGCAGCCCTTCCACCTCCTTCCCGTAGTCGGCGCCCGCCCGCTTCCACGCCTCCATCCCCTTGATCTTTCCGGCCCAGAGCCAGCTTCCCTGGGAGCGGCTCTTCGGGTCGAAGTGGCGCTTCATGGAATAGACGAAGTCCGCTGCGGTCACCTCCCGGCCCTTTCCCCCGGGAAAGCAGGGATCGTCGATGAAGTGGACCCCCCGCTTGATGCGGATGGTGTAGACCAGGCCGTCGTCGGAGACCTCGGGCATGGCTTCGGCCAGGTTGGGCTTGAGCTCGTAGGGGCGGGCCAGGTACTTGTAGGCGTAGAGGGTGTCGTAGACGTTCACCACCACGTGGTTGGCGTAGACCGTGGCCGACTGCACCGGGTCCAGGCTGGTGGGCGTGCCGCCCAGGGAGTGGCGGTAGATCTTCAGGCCGGCGGTGTCGGGGCCGTCGGAGCAGGCGGCGAGCAGCAGGAAGAGCAGGATCGGCAGATGGAGCGGGCGCAATCGCATGGAATGGCCGGGAAAACGGGGTTCGAGGCGAGAGTATAGCGGCTTCCGGTGCTAGAATGCGCCCCCATGCCGCTCTCCCGTGACTTCCACACCCACTCCACCGCTTCCGACGGTACCCTGCCGCCGGGGGAGCTGGTCTGCCGTGCCCGCGAGGCGGGGGTGGAGAGCCTGGCGCTCACCGACCACGATACGGTGGCGGGCCTGGCCGAGGCCGCGGAGGCGGCGGCCGGGGCGGGGCTGGAGCTGATCCCCGGCGTGGAGATCTCGGTGAGTTGGCAGGGTTGCACGGTGCACGTGGTGGGGTTGAATGTGGACCCCGGCGACCCGATCTTGCGCAAGGGACTGGCGGGCCTGCTGGAGTACCGCGCCTGGCGCGCCGAGGAGATCGGGCGGCGACTGGAGCGGGACGGCATCCCCGGCGGTTACGAGGGCGCCCGGGCATTCGCGAAGGGTGAGCTGGTGGGGCGCACCCACTTCGCCCATTTTCTCGTCCAGCAGGGCCACGCCCGGGACGTGCGCGAGGTGTTCAAGCGGTTCCTGGTAAAGGGGCGGCCGGGACACGTGCCGGGAGACTGGGCCTCCCTGGAGGAGGCGCTGGGCTGGATCCACGGCGCCGGCGGCGTGGCGGTGGTGGCCCATCCCGCCCGCTACCGCATGACGCGCAGCAAGCTGCGCCGGCTGCTGGGCGAGTTCCGGGAGCTGGGTGGTGAGGCGCTGGAGGTGGTCTCGGGCAGCCACAGCAAGGACGACTGCTACCTCATGGCCCGTCATGCCCGCGATTTCGGCCTGGCGGCCTCGGCGGGTTCCGACTACCACGGCCCCGAGAACCCCTGGATCCAGCTCGGCCGGCTGCCGGAGCTGCCGCCGGGTTGCCGGCCGGTGTGGACCCTTTTCGAGACAGAGACCCATGGCGCAGTTCTTTCAGATACATCCGGATAATCCCCAGCCA
>JALWGP010000153.1 GCA_027038775.1 Sedimenticola sp.
CGACGATGCCGTCGACCTCCAGCCCGTGGCGCGCCTGGAAGCGTCGGACCGCCGCTTCGAGGGTGGCGTCGAAAACCGTCCCTTCTCCCGCCTCCGCCGGCAGATCCCCGCTCTCCGTCAGCCGCCGCCGCAGCACCGCCACATCGGGATGGACCATTCCCGGCTTCAGCACCCGCGCCGTCGGTACCCGGGTCCAGCCGCCGCGGGCAGCGACCTCCCGCAGCCCGGCCAGCAGCCGCTTGAGCCGCTTGCCGCTGCTCGCCTTGAGCGCGCTGGTCATCAGCTCCATGCCATAGAGGAAGATGGCCAGGCCGCCGGCCAGGCCCATGAGAATGGCGCCAATCTGCAGCGAGTCTTGCATGGATGGAGTCAGGAGCCGGGGGATGGAATGTCAGCGGTGGCCCGGCTCACTCCTCCGTCCAGCGGGACAGCGCCTCGATGATCTTGCGGGCCTGCTCCTTGCTGGAGATGTTGAAACGGGACTTCTGCTGATATTCGCCGTTCCGTTTCTGGTAACGGCGGATACTGTATTTCTCCGGCCCGTATTCCTGCTTGGCGTTGTTCCATTCCTGGTAACGGAAGAGGATGGTGGTCCAGGCGCCCTTGCTCAGGATCTCCTTGTCCAGCTCCTTCACCAGTTCCAGGTCGCCTTCCCGGTAGGTGATGGTCAGCTCTTCGGGGGTGCTTGCCATGTTCAGGTCGCTCCGTTGCGTTTCAAAAGCAGCGCAATATCGCCCAATCCCAGGGAATTTGCAATTTGCAGGGCGCTCCTCCCCTGTGCGTCCACCGCCCGCACGTCGGCCCCTGCCTTGACCAGGTGCTTGGCCAGCTTGTGGTTGCCCTGGCGGATGGCGATGAGCAGGGGGGTGTCGCCTTTTTCGTCTCGCGCTTCCAGGTCCGCGCCGTGGCGGACCAGGTACTCCACGGTCTCCCGCTTGCGCATGCCGAGGTGGGCGGCGTCCAGCATCCAGGCAGTGGCTTCCACGCGCGCACCGGCTTTCCGCAACAGGTCGGCGATGAGCGTGTGGCCACCCATGATGGCGTGCCAGAGGGCAGTGCGGCCTTCCCGGTCGGACTTGTCCACTTCCACGCCGCTGCGCAGCAGCAGGCGGACGATGGCGGTGCGGCCGTTTTTCACCGCCACCTGCAGGGGCGTGTAGCCCGCCCGGTTCAGCCGGTTCATGTCGCTGCCCCAGCGGATGTGCCGTTCGATCTGCTCGATGTCGCCCCGCTGCATGGCCAGGTAGAGGGTTACCGTGGGCTTTTCCGGCCCGGAACAGGCGGTGACCAGCAGGAGTGCCAGGATCAAGGGCAGAGCTGTTTTCATGAGGGGCGTTTGATGTTACTTTGCGTTTCATCATAACAACGGCGGCTGGGCATGGTAACCAAAATCCTCTTCACCCTCGCGGTGGTTGGCGTGGTGATCTGGCTGATCCGGTTCCGGCAGAGGCCTGGCCCAGTGGCCCCTTCCCACCGAAGTAGTGGCGGTGCGAGGCCGGTGAGGGGGATCGCCCTGGCGGTTCTCGCCGTCATGGTGGTGAGTGGCCTGGCGGTGGCCTACCTGCGCTGGAACGACGCCCACCAGGTGGTACGGGTGACGGTCATCGACTCCGGCACCGGCCGGGTCAGCCGCTACGCCGTCTACCGCGACCGGCTGAAGGAGCGCAGTTTCGAAACCGTGGATGGACGCCAGGTGCGGCTCGCCGTGACGGAGCGCATGGAGGTGACAGCCGCGCCAGGAGGCTCTCCGACCTGGTCATCCGCTCTGCCTACTGGCTGGAGGAGTCGCAGCGTTACCGCAAGGTCAAACGGGCCGCCTACGATCTGCTCGAAAACCCCCACTCGAGAATCCGCCCCTATTTCGATTTCTTCATGATGACGCTGGTGCTGAGCAGCGTCTTCATCCTGCTCTACGACGTGCGTCACCAGCTCGGCCACTGGGCGGTGAAGTTCGAGAACCTGGTGGTGCTGATCTTCATCGTCGAGTATCTCGCGCGGCTGTGGGTCTACGATGACATCCACAGGCACATCATCGAGGTATACGAGGAGAGCGAACTGATCAACGAGCCTTTCCGCGTCTCCCGGGCGTTCAGGGAGATCCTGCGCAACAAGTGGGCCTACGTCAGCAGCCCCATGGCGGTGATCGACTTCCTGGCCATCTTTCCCAGCTACCGGCCGCTGCGGATCCTGCGGCTGTTCCTGCTGTTCCGGCTGTTCAAGCTCTTCCGTTACGCGCAGAACATCCAGGAGTTCGGGTCGGTGCTGCGCGAGAAGCAGGCGGAGTTCTTCACGCTCCTCACCTTCCTTCTCTTCATTCTCATCGTCGGTTCGTCGGCCATCTATCTCTTCGAGTCCTCCAACTACGGTGGGCAGATCCACGGTTTCTTCGAAGGGGTCTACTGGGCGTTGGTGACCCTTTCCACCGTGGGGTATGGCGACATCACTCCACAGACTTTCGAGGGGCGCCTGGTGACCATGGTGCTCATCCTCAGTGGGATCGGCGTGATCTCCTTCTTCACTTCCATCGTGGTCTCCGCCTTCCAGGAGAAGCTGGGCGAGGTGCGCGACCGGCAGGTGCTCAGCCAGCTGCAGAAGAAGAAGGGTTACACCGTGATCTGCGGCCATGGCAGGGTGGGGCAGGTGGTGGCCGGTTACCTGCACCAGGACCGTCAGCCCTTCGTCATCATCGATGAAAACCGGGAGGTGGTGATGGCAGCGCGCCGCGAGGGATACCTGGCGGTCCACGGCAAGGCGCAGCGGCTGGGCATGTTGCGCAAGCTGGGCGTGGGATACAACGCCCGGCGCATCCTCTGTCTTACCGGGGACGACGTGGTCAATGTCTACATCACCCTCACTGCACGCCAGCTCGACGAGAAGATCGAGATCATCTCCCGGGCCAACCACCACAGGACCATGAAGAAGCTGATGCTGGCGGGCGCGAGCCACGCAGTGGAACCCTTCAAGGTCGTCGGCCTGATCGCCGGGGAGTACATCGGTCAGCCAGTGGCCTTCGAGGCGGTCCAGGGGATCCTCATGGGGCAGGAGGAGATTGCGCTGGAGGCGGTTCGCGTGCCCGAGGGTTCCTGGCTCGATGGCCGGCGGGTCGAGGAGGCGCCGCTGGAAGAACTCCGCCTGATCCTGTTCGGGGTGATCACGCCCCTGGAACGGGAGAGCGACCACGTCAGGCACCACTACGATCTGCGCACGCACCGTTTCCAGTTCAACCCGGGGGCCGACTTCGTGCTCCTCGGCGAGGACATGCTGCTGGTATTCGGGCATCGTTACAGCATTTTGCGCTTGCGACACCGGTTGAAGACATGAGTGCAACGGGACGGCGAAAGATCGTGGTGGCGGGCTCGGGCCCCGTGGCCCTGGAGGTGGCCAGGCAGCTTCGTGACCGTGGAGAGGCGCTGTGCCTGGTCGACTACGACGGCGAACGGCTGGAGAAGGCGCGGCTCGCCGGCTTCGAAGTGCAGCAGGTCAACCTGCAGGACGACGATGAACTGCTTTCCCTGGGGCTGGGCACCGAGGTGGACGTGCTCTTCTCCCTGCTGGACAACGATGCGGACAACGTGTTCCTGGTGATCTCCGCGCGGGCGCTGGCGCCGGGGATCTCCATCGTCTCCATCAGCGAGACCGAGGAGACGGTGAAGCGGTTGCAGGCCGCAGGCGCCACCAAGGTGATCGATCCCTACCAGATCTCCGGCTACCGGATCTACGAGATGGTGCACCGGCCGGTGATCGCCGAGATCATGGACCGTACCGTGTTCGGTACGGACGTGGACCTCGAGATCGCCGAGATCCCGGTTCCGGCAGGGAGCTTTCTCGACGGCGAGTACCTGGACCGGCTCTCGCTGAGCAGCCGTTACAACCTGGTGGTGCTGGGGGTGGTGGACCGGGACTACGGCGACCACCTCATATTCGCCACCAACCCGAAGCGCCACCGTATCGATGTGGACGACGTCATCGTGGTCATCGGCCAGCGCGAGGAGCTGGAACGGTTGCGCAAGGAGATGGCAGGTACCGCCTGACCGGCGGTTCCCGCGGCAGGGTCACTCTTCAAGAGAGAGTCCGCTGGTGTCCGGGAGGGGTGCCGGCTTCCTGCGGGGGGCGCAGTCCTCGAGGGTGCCGGTCTCGGGCGGCAACGCCTGGAGGT
>JALWGP010000154.1 GCA_027038775.1 Sedimenticola sp.
CACGTCGCGCACCACCGCCTTGGCGGCCATGGAGCCGTAGGTGATGATCTGGGAGACCGCCTCGCGGCCGTACTTGCGCGCCACGTAGTCGATCACCTCGTCGCGGCGGTCCATGCAGAAGTCGATATCGAAGTCGGGCATGGAGACCCGCTCGGGGTTGAGGAAGCGCTCGAAGAGCAGTTCGTGCTCCAGGGGGTCGAGGTCGGTGATCTTGAGGGCGTAGGCCACCAGCGAGCCGGCGCCGGAACCCCGCCCCGGCCCCACCGGGATGCCGTTGTCCTTGGCCCACTGGATGAAGTCGGCCACGATGAGGAAGTAGCCGGGGAACCCCATCTGGATGATGACCTCCAGCTCGGTCTCCAGCCGCTCGTCGTAGGGGCGACGCCGCTCGGCGAAGTCGGGCGCCTCGGGGTCGAGGATCTTCTTCAGCCGCTCCTCCAGCCCTTCCCGCGAGAGCTGGCGGAAGTACTGGTCCATGGTGAGCCCCTCGGGTACGGGGAAGTCGGGCAGGTAGTTCTTCCCCAGCTCCAGCTCGATGGTGCAGCGGCGGGCGATCTCCACCGAGTTGACCAGCGCCTCGGGAATGTCGGCGAAGAGCTCGGCCATCTCCTCGGGGCTGCGCAGGTACTGCTGGGGGGAGTAGTCGCGCGGCCGGCGGGGGTCGTCCAGGGTGCGCCCCTGGTGGATACAGACGCGCACCTCGTGGGCCTGGAAGTCGTCGGGTTCGAGGAAGCAGACCTCGTTGGTGGCCACCACCGGCACCTGCCGCCGGGCGGCCAGCTCCACGCTGGCGTGGAGGCACTCCTCCTCCTCGGGGCGACCGGTGCGCACCAGCTGCAGATAGTAGCGGTCGCCGAACGATTCCAGCCAGCCGTCGAGCAGTTCTTCCGCCAACCCCCCGTTGCCGGCGAGCAATGCCCGGCCCACGTCGCCCTGGCGCCCGCCGGAGAGGGCGATGAGTCCCTCGCAGCGCTCGGGGGTGAGCCATTCCCGCTCCAGCATGGGCCGGCCCAGGTGCTGCCCCTCCTGGTAACTGCGCGAGACCAGCAGCCGCAGGTTGGCGTAGCCGGTGGCGTTCTGCGCCAGCAGCACCATGCGGAAGGGCTGGTTCACCTGCTCCTCGTTGCGCAGCCAGACGTCCACCCCGACGATGGGCTTGATACCGGCGGCGATGGCGGCCCGGTAGAACTTCACCAGGGCGAAGAGGTTGCTCTGGTCGGTGAGGGCCACCGCCGGCATGCCCTGCGCCGCCACCTTCTCCATCAGCGGCTTGATGCGCACCACCGAGTCCACCATGGAGTACTCGGTGTGGAGGTGGAGGTGGACGAACTGGGTGGTCATGGAATTTCCGGTCTCGTGGATTGCATGTTCATTGTCGTGGCACGGCACGGACCAAGGGGGTTCCGAGGTTCGATGAGGGGACGTCCGAGGCCATGGATGGCCGAGATCGAGCGCACAGGGACGTGCTCGTGGCGGTCCCCTCATCGAACCTCGGAACCCCCGTACCTCGGCATTCCCATTCCAGGCCGTGGCGTCAGGAGCATCCTCCCCTTTCGACAGACCGCCCGTGAACCCTTCCCTGGGGGGCTCGACGGCAGGACGCTCCTTCCTTCAGCCAACCGCCGGGCTTCGAGATCCGGTAATCGTCACTCCAGTAACTTCCTCACCGGCGCAAAGCTCCGGCGGTGGATCCCGGTGACGCCCAGGGTGCGAAGGGCCTCCAGGTGCGCCTTCGTAGGATACCCCTTGTGGCCGGCAAGTCCATAGCCGGGAAAGCGGGCATCCAGCTCCACCATTTCCCGGTCACGGCTCACCTTGGCGACGATGGAGGCGGCGCTGATGCAGGGCTCCAGGCCGTCGCCCCCCACGATGGCCTCGGCGCTGCAGTAGAGCCCGTCGGGAATCCGGTTGCCGTCCACCAGGGCGTGGTCCACACGCAGGGGCAGTTCCTCCAGCGCCCGGCGCATGGCCAGCAACGAGGCCTGCAAAATGTTGATGCGGTCGATCTCCTCCACCTCGGCACGGCCCAGGGACCAGGCCAGGGCCTTCTCCGTAATCTCCTCGAAGAGCGCCTCCCGCCGGGCGGGGGTGAGCTTCTTGGAGTCGGCCAGGCCCTCCACGGGCCGGGCGGGATCGAGCACCACCGCTGCCGCCACCACGGGACCCGCCAGGGGGCCGCGCCCCACCTCGTCCAGGCCACAAACGATCATCCCCTTTCCTCCAGCAGATCGAGCACGGCGTCGGCCGCCAGGGCGTTGGTCTCCGTCCGCAACCGCCGGTGGGTCTCGGCGTAGGCCGCCTCGATCTCCGCCCTGCGCGCCCCGTCCCGGAACAGGACCTCCAGCTCGGAGGCCAGCCGCTCCGGCTCGCAGGCCCCCTGCAGCAGCTCGGGCGCGAGAGGTTGGCCGGAGAGCAGGTTGGCCATGGCCACGCGCTCGGTCTTCAGCAGCCCCAGGCCGGTGATGAGATGGTAGGTGAGCGGATGCATGCGGTAGCCCACCACCATGGGCCGCTTGCACAGCAGCGCCTCGAAGGTGGCGGTGCCCGAGGCCACCAGGGCCACGTCGGCCGCGGTGAGCGCCTCCGCGGTGCGACGGGGGTGGACGGAGAGCGCCAGCCCCGGTGCGTGCCGGCGTGCCAATTCGCGGAACCGCGCCTCGGTGGCCCCGGTGGCGGTGGGCGTGACCACCCGCAGGCCGGGAAGGGTGCCGGAGAGCCGCGCCGCCGCTTCCAGGAAGGGCGGGGCGATGCGCTTCACCTCGCCCAGGCGGCTGCCGGGCAGGAGCGCCAGCACCGGCCCCGCCTCCGGCAGCTTCAGCGCCCGGCGCGCAGCGGCCCGGTCGGGCTCCAGGGGATAGTCGGCAGCCAGGGGGTGGCCCACGTAGCGTGCCTCCACGCCGTGCCGGGCGAGGAACTCCGGCTCGAAGGGAAAGATGCAGAGCACCAGTTCCGCCGTCCGGCGCAGCTTCTTCACCCGGCCCTCGCGCCAGGCCCAGACGGTGGGACTCACGTAGTGGACGGTGGGAATGCCGCGCGCCCGGAGAGCCGTCTCCAGCCCCAGGTTGAAGTCGGGCGCGTCGATCCCGATGAAGAGGTCGGGAGGATTCTCCAGCCAGTGGCGTACCAGGCCGCGGCGCAGGACCAGCAGCTCCGGCAGGTGGCGCAGCACTTCCACCAGCCCCATCACCGAGAGCCTCTCCATGGGGAATCGGCTCTGGAGCCCCTGCTCCGCCATGCGCGCGCCGCCCACTCCCTCGAAGCGGACCGAGGGCCGCCGCTCCCGGAGCGCCGCCATCAGCCCCGCCGCGAGCTGGTCTCCCGAGGGCTCGGCGGCGACGATTCCGACACGCATGGAACTACCGGACGATGCTGCGGGCGGGATTCTCGAGGAAGCTGGCCATCACCTCCAGCACCCCGAGCTCCCGTGCCATCTCCCGGATCTCCTCCAGCGCCTCCTCCAGCCGCAGGCCGGAGCGGTAGAGGCGCCGGTAGGCCCGCTTGATGGCGCCGATCTCCTCGTCGCTGAAGCCGCGGCGCTTCAGCCCCTCGTGGTTGATGCCGCGTGGCGCCGCCGGCTGCCCCCCCACCATGACGTAGGGAGGCACATCCTTGCCGATGGCGCTGCCCATGGCGGCAAAACTGTGGGCGCCCACGCGGGTGAACTGGTGCACCAGGCTGAAGCCGCCGAGGATGGCCCAGTCGTGCACCTGCACGTGGCCGCCCAGGGAGGCGGCGTTGGCCAGGATGGTGTGGTCGCCGATGACGCAGTCGTGGGCCACGTGGGTATAGGCCATGAGCAGGTTGTGGCTGCCCACCCGGGTGACTCCGCCATCCTGCACCGTGCCCCGATGGAGGGTGGCGTATTCGCGGATCACGTTGTGGTCGCCGATCTCCAGCCAGGTCTCCTCGCCGGCGTACTTCTTGTCCTGGGGGTCCTCGCCCACCGAGGCGAACTGGAAGATGCGGTTGTTGCAGCCCATGCGGGTGTTGCGTGCGATGACCACGTGGCTGCCGATCTCGCAGCCGTCGCCGATCTCCACCCCGGGACCGATGATGCTGAGGGGGCCGATACGCACCCCCTCCCCCAGGCGGGCGCTCTGGTCGATGATGGCGGTGGGGTGGATCAAAGTTCCCTCGCTGTGCACATG
>JALWGP010000155.1 GCA_027038775.1 Sedimenticola sp.
GCCGGAAGATCCTGGTGCTGGAGCCCCGCCGCCCCGCCGCGCGCATGGCCGCCCGCTTCATGGCGGGCCTGCTGGGCGAGGAGGTGGGGGAGACGGTGGGCTACCGCATGCGCATGGAGCGGCGGGTGGGTCCCCGCACCCGCGTCGAGGTGCTCACCGAGGGGATGCTGGTACGCCAGCTGCAGGCCGACCCCGAGCTGACCGACGTGGGGCTGGTGATCTTTGACGAGTTTCACGAGCACTCCCTCCAGTCGGAGCTGGGGCTGGCCCTCTGCCTGGATCTGTGCAGCGCCCTGCGCGAGGACCTGCGCCTGCTGGTGATGTCCGCCACCCTGGACGAGGCGGCCATCGCGGGGAAGCTCGGCGCCGAGGTGGTGGCCTCCGACGGTGGTCTCCACCCGGTGGCGGCGGAATACCTCTCCCGGCCCGCCGACGACCCCTTGCGCGCCACCCAGCGGCTGGTGCACCACGCCCTGGAAGCGCAGGAGGGCGACCTGCTGGTCTTCCTGCCGGGCAAGGGAGAGATCGCCCGCCTGGCCGAGCGCCTGGAGCAGGCGGCGATCCCTGCGGAGATCCATGCGCTCCACGGTGAGATGGACGCCGCCGCCCAGGCCCGGGCGCTGGTGCCGGAGCCCGGCCACCCCCGCCGGGTGGTCCTGGCCACCGACGTGGCCGAGACCAGCCTCACCATCGAGGGGATCACCACGGTGGTGGACTCGGGGCTGGCGCGCAAGCCCCGCTTCGACCCCCACACCGGCCTGACCCGGCTGGTGACCCTCCCCGTCTCCCGCGCCTCCGCCCGGCAGCGGGCCGGCCGCGCCGGCCGGCTGGGTCCCGGCCACTGCTACCGCGCCTGGACGGAGCACGAGCACGAGCGCCGCCCCGACCGCCACCCGGCCGAGATCCTCCAGGCCGACCTCGCCCCCCTGGCGCTGGAGCTGGCCCTGTGGGGCGTGCAGGACCCCGGCGACCTCACCTGGATCCACCCGCCGCCGGAGGCGGCCTGGAACCAGGCGGTGGAGCTGCTGCGGCAGCTCCAGGCGCTGGACGGGAGCGGCCGCATCACCACCCACGGCCGCGAGATGGCGGGCCTCGGCCTGCATCCCCGGCTGGCCCACATGCTGCTGCGCGCCGGCGGCTCGGAGACGGCGGCGGACCTGGCCGCCCTCCTTTCGGAACGGGATCCCTGGCGTCCCCGGCCCGGCGAGCCCAGGCCCGCCGACCTCGCCCTGCGCCTGCAGGGGCTGGAGGCGATGCGGAACAAGGAGGATCCCGGCAACCGATTCGATCCCGCCGTCCTGCGCCGCATCCTGGCCCTCTCCCGGCAGCTCCGCCAGCGGGTGGACCGCAGAGGCGAAAACGACCTCTCCCCCGCCGTCCTTCTCTCCCTGGCCTGGCCCGAGCGCATCGCCCTGAACCGGGGCGGCGGACGCGGGCGCTTTCTCCTCGCTTCGGGCCGGGGCGCCTTCCTGCCCGGGGAGGACGCCCTGGCTGGCGAGTCCCTGCTGGCCGTGGCCGCCCTGGACGCGGGCACCCGCGAGGGACGTATCTGGCAGGCCATGGCGCTTTCCCGGGACGAGCTGGAGGCTACCCACGGCGGGCGCATCCGCACCCGCGAGACCCTCTGCTGGGACGAGGAGAAGCAGCAGGTGAGTGCCCGCGCCCTCCGCCTCCTCGACGCCCTGGAGCTGGAGTCCCGCGAGCTGCCCAGGCCCGCCGGCGAGGCGGTGACCACCCTGCTGCTGGAAGCCATCCGACACCAGGGGCTGGAAAGCCTCCAGTGGCCGGAACCGGCCCGACAGCTCCTGGCCCGCATCCGGCTGGCCCACCACCTCGATCCCGGCGGCGGCTGGCCGGAACTGGGGGAACCCCGCCTGCTGGAGACGCTGGACGAATGGCTGGCCCCCTGGCTCGAGGGGCTGCACCGGATGGAACAGGTGCGCGGCCTGTCCTGGGAGGAGGTCCTCGGCGGCCTGCTGGGCTGGGAGATGCGTCAGCGCCTGGACGCCCTGCTGCCGCCACGCTGGCGACTCCCCGACGGCGGCGAAGCGCCCATCGACTACCTCCACGACCCGCCCCGGCTGGCGGTGGCGGTGCAGCGCCTCTACGGTTCGGCGCAGACGCCGGCCCTGTACCAGGGCAGGATGCCGCTGCTGCTCCAGCTTCTCTCGCCGGCGGGCCGCCCCCTGCAGCAGACACAGGACCTGGCCCACTTCTGGCGTCATGGCTGGGAAGCGGTCCGGAAGGAGATGCGAGGCCGCTATCCCAAGCACCACTGGCCCGAGGACCCCGCCCGCGCCCGGCCGGTGCAGCTCAAGCGGCAGCTCTGACCGCGATTGCACCGGCCACCCGTGGTAGTATTCGGAACATTTTCAACCGGCCCGTCCGCGCCCGCCACAAGACGATGAGCACGCTTCCGCAGCGGGCCGGCCTTCTCGTTCTCCTGCTGCTCTTCCTCGCCGGCTGCGAGCAGCCGCCGCTGCTGGAGCGGCTGCAGCAGCGTGGCGTGTTGAAGATCGCCACAGTGCCCGGGCCCCTCACCTGCCGGCTCGGCGAGTACGGCCCCGAGGGCATCGAGTACGAGCTGGCCGGCGCCTTCGCCCGTTCCCTCCAGCTGAGGCCGGAATTCACGGTCTACCGCACCCGCGCCAGCGCGCTGGAAGCGCTGCAGCGTGGTGAGGTGCAGATGGTGGCCGCCGCCCGCCAGCCTTCGAGCTTCGACCGCGACCATTTTCTCCTCTCCCGCCCCTGGCACAGCGAGCCCCTGGTCTTTGCCAGCACCATGGGCGGCGTGCGGATCCGGGACCCCGCCAGGCCGCCGAACGAGCTGGTGGCGGTGCCCGCCCGCTCGCTGCAGGAAGAGGTGCTGGAGACGCTGACCCCGCCCTTTCCCCGCTTCGCCCTGCCGGGCAGCCCGGAGGAGGAGATCCTGGAACAGGTGAACCGCGGCATGTACCACCACACCCTGGTCAATGCTGCGCTGCTGCGGGTATGGAAGACACTGCGCCCCCGGCTGGTGCGCGGCGCCACGCTGGCCCCTGCCCGCGGCTTCCACTGGTACTTCTCCCGGCTGCACGATACCAGCCTGCGGGACGCCGCCGACCGCTTCCTGGACTCGCCACAGGGCCGCCACCTCGCGGAGGAGCTGCTGCGCCGGCAGGTCACCGACCTGCCCACCCGAGACTTCGTCACCCTGCGCGACTTCTGGAAGCACCTGGAGGAGCGGCTGCCGCAATACGAGGCGCTGTTCCGTAAGGCGGGCACGGAGACCGGCATCGACTGGCGCCTGCTGGCCGCCATCGGCTACCAGGAGTCCCACTGGCGCGCCAGGGCGGTCTCCCCCACCGGGGTGAAGGGCATCATGATGCTCACGCGCTCCGCCGCCCGCCGGGAGGGGGTGAAGAACCGCCTCGACCCCACCCAGTCCATCGCTGGCGGCGCCCGCCACCTGCTGTGGATGGAAAGGCGCATTCCCGAACGCATCCAGGGGCTCGACCGCCTCTGGCTCACCCTGGCCAGCTACAACATCGGCAACGGCCACCTGGAGGACGCTCGCGTGCTCACCCAGCGCGGCGGCGGCGACCCCGACCGCTGGGAGGACGTGAAACGGTTCCTGCCCCTGCTGGCGAAGGAGGAACATTACCGCACCGTGAAGCACGGCAAGGCGCGCGGCGGCGAGCCGGTGGTCTACGTGGAGAACATCCGCTACTACTACCGCCTGCTGGTGTGGTGGGACAACCGCCGCCGGGGCCTGGACTGCACCCGCGAGGACTACCCCCGCCTGGCCCTGAAGAACTGGCGCAGGAGCTCGCCGCAGCTCTCCGCCAGCACACCGCCCTCCACCGCCGTGCGGTGATTGAAACGGTTATCCGAGGGAAGCAGGTCGAAGACGCTGCCGGCAGCACCGCTGCGCGGATCCGAAGCGCCGAAGACCACCTTCTCCACCCGCGCGTGGACGATGGCGCCGGCGCACATGGGGCAGGGCTCCAGGGTCACGTAGAGGGTGGTGCCCGGCAGCCGGTAGTTGCCCACCCTGCGGGCGGCGTCACGCAGGGCCACGATCTCGGCGTGGGCGGTGGGATCCTGTGCGCCGATGGGCCGGTTCCACCCCTCGCCGATGATCTCCCCCTCGCGCACCAGCAC
>JALWGP010000156.1 GCA_027038775.1 Sedimenticola sp.
AGGGGGTAGGAGCGGCGCCCGCGCCGCGAAGATTCGGCCCGGGGGCGGGCCTCCTACAACAACCAGAAACAACCAACAAAGCAGTAAGTCAGGAGCAGTCGCCATGGGAGAGACCACGCAGCGCAAGGGACTGACGGAGCGTTACGCCGATTTCGTGCTGAAGTACCGCACCGTCATCATCATTCTTCTGGTCATCGCCACCATCGTCGGGGCCACCCAGATTCCCAAGCTGGACATCCGCAACGACCCCGACACCCTGTTGCCTCCCAGCAACCGCTACGTGGCCACCAACCTCTATGCCGAGCACAACTTCGGCATGGGCAACATCATGGTCTTCTCCCTGGGGGTGAAGGAGGGCGACATCTACCAGCCCTGGTTCATCAACAAGGTCCAGGAGGTGCACCGCAAGCTCGAGGCGCTGCCCACCTCGCGACCCGCCAATTTCATCGACATCGCGGCGCAGAAGATCAAGTACATGAGCGCCGACGAGAACGGCCTCGTCTTCAAGCGCCTCATTCCCACCGAGGGCATCAGCAGCGACCCCGAGGAGGCGAAGAAGCAGCTTGCCTTCCTCAAGGAGGGCATCAAGACCAACCCGGTGATGGCGCCCATGCTGGTCTCCATGTATGACCGCGAGACCGGCGAACGTTGTGCCTACGAGGACTACGGCCAGGAGCGCTGCGTGGCGAAGGCGGCCTACGTGCTGGCCGACTACACCGACGAGGTGAAGACCATGTACCTGCCCTGGGTGAAGCAGGTGCGTGACCTGATGGACGAGGTGGCCCAGGACGAGCGGATCGAGCTGCTGGTGGCGGGCGAGCCCTACTTCCTGGCCTGGATGCTGGCCGACCTGGTGAACAAGTGGTGGCTTTTCGTCATCTCCATCGCCATCGTGATCGCCATTCTCTGGATGGAGTTCCGTGACTGGCGGGGTGCCGCCTTCCCGCTCATCGGCGTGGGCATGACCATCGTCTTCACCCTGGGGCTGATGGGCTTCACCCAGTTCAAGCTAACCACCATGATGGTGCTCACGCCCATGCTGCTGCTGGCCATCGGCATCGGGCACTCGGTACAGGTGACGCGGCGTTTCCTGCTGGAGATGGGCACCACCGGCGACTGCGAGGAGGCGGCCCGGGTGGCCATCTCCCATACCATCATCCCGGCCACCCTCTCCATCATCACCGACATGGTGGGATTCGCCACCCTGGCCACGGTGGATATCTCCTTCTACAAGGCCTACGCCTACTTCGGCATGTTCGGCATGCTCACGCTGTTGCTCACCACCACGACCTTGATCCCGCTGCTGCTCACCAAGTTCGAGCCGTCGAAAGAGGCGTGCGGGGCCGGCGGGCACACCTGGGAGGCTACTGTGGGCGGCTGGCTCACCCGCATCGTCATGGGGCCGGGCAAGTGGGTGCCCATCGGCGCCATCGTGATCATGATGGCGGTGTCGGTCTACTACACCAACCTCATGAATTGGAAAGGGGAGCCCGAGGCGGCGGTGAAGCTGGCCGAGGAGGGCGACATCATGCCGGGCGTTGAGAAGGGCATCAACTATGCCCGTGCCGCCTTCAAGGGCAGCTCGCAGATCTGGAAGGACCTGGTGAAGCTCAACCAGGTGATGCCCGGCGTCATCTCGGTGAGTGTTCCCATCCGCGGCAAGGAGCCGGTGGCGCCCGAGTGCGAGGGGGACAACCTCTTCCCGGACGAGATCTACGACATCGAAGACCGCAAGGAGCGGCTGGCGCGCTGTGCGGCGGAGAAGGCTGCGCGCGGGTGCTGGGACACCGAGGCGTGTGGTGCCCAGGGCATCTTCAACGATGCTGACGTGCTGGCGGACATGGAGAAGATGGAACAGTGGATGCGGGCACAGAAGTTCGTGGGCTACACCGGTTCCTACGCCCAGTACGTGCGGCTGGTGAACATGCTGCTCATGGCCGAGCCGGGCACCAAGCCCAACGTCAAGGACCTGGCCATTCCCACGCGGGAATATCTCACCGCCATCGATCCCGACGACACCCGCGATCCCAACGAGATCGTCCAGCTCTACAACGGCCTGCTGGAGATGATGACCTCGGCGGGCGACATGGACTCCTTCGTCTCCAAGGACTGGAACGAGGGGGTGATCCTCGGCTTCATCAACACCATGGATCCGCGTGAGACCCACGAGATCACCATGGACATCCAGCAGTACATCGAGGACCACAAGAACGACAAGGGCTTCCGCAAGGTGAAGTTCGGGCTGCGCTGTGGCCCTGCGGACCAGCCCGAAGTGTACGAGGCCTGTGACGAGGCGCTGGGCCAGGAGGGGCCGAACTACGTGCGGCCCGGCCTGGGCGGCTTCCTCGGCGCCACCGAGGCGACCCGTGAGGTGGCCATGGAGAACTGGCTGAAGGGGCCGCTGCAGACGGCGGCGGCGGTGTTCATCATCGTGGCACTGATCTTCCGCTCGCTGGTGGTGGCGACGATGCTGGTGGTGACCCTGTTCATCACCCTCTTCGCCCAGTACGGCCTGGGCGGCTACTTCACCTCCATCGAGGAGTGGTCGGGCAACCTCGCCTTCCACCTGCTGGTGACCCTCAGCATCGCCATGGGCCTGGGCATCGACTACGGCATCTACATCCTCTCGCGGCTGCGCGAGGAGATGCAGGCCACGGCCGGCGACTGGGAGAAGTCCCTGCGCAACACCCTCAACACCACGGGTTCGGCGGTGATCATCTCCATCGTGGTGCTGCTGGGCAGCTTCATCCCGCTGCTCAACACCGACCTGGCCAACACCTGGGGCCTGGCCATCTACATCGGCGAGGCGCTCATCATCGACGTCTTCACGGCGCTGATGCTGCTGCCGGTGATGGTGCGCTGGTTCAAGCCGGCCTACGTATTCAAGGCCAACGGCGACTGAGCGGCGCAAGGCCGGACGAGGAGAGCCCCGCTTCGGCGGGGCGCCGCGCCTACCTTGTCGAGTGCAGGTTGTTCATCGCCATGTCGAACCTCCCCTCCAGCAGCAGCTCCAGCTGGTCGGCGGCGCGGTCGATTGCCCGGCGGATGAGAATCTCCTCCTCCTTCCGGGGTGGAGAGAGCACATAATCCACCACCTGGTCCTTGTGGCCGGGGTGGCCGATGCCGATGCGCAGGCGGTGGAAGTCGCGGCTGCCGAGCACGGCCATGGTGTCCCGCAGGCCGTTGTGGCCGCCGTGGCCGCCGCCCTTCTTGAGCCTCGCGGTTCCGGGTGGCAGGTCCAGCTCGTCGTGCACCACCAGGATCCGCTCCGGCGGGATCCGGTAGAAGCGCGCCAGGGCGCCCACGGCGCGGCCGCTGCGGTTCATGAAGGTGGTGGGCCTGAGCAGCCAGCAGCGGTGCCCGGCCAGCTCGAGGCGGCCGGTCTCCCCGGCGAACTTGCTCTCCGGGCGCAGAAGAGCCGCGTGCCGGCGGGTGATCTCGTCGAGGAACCAGTAGCCGGCGTTGTGCCGCGTCTTCTCGTACTTCGGACCCGGGTTGCCCAGGCCGACGATGCACTCGATGGCGTCCGACATCCTTGGATTGCTCTCTTGCTGTGGATTGCCTCAAAGAAAACGGCGGCCATGAGCCGCCGTCTTCTGCCGGAAAGGGGCCGGGGTCACTCCTCCTCGGAGCCGGCCTCTTCCCCTTCCTCGCCCTCCGCTGCCTTGGCGCGGCGGTCGGCTTGAATGCTGACCACGGCCTCGTCGTGGGCCGCCGCGTCACCGTGGGTGAGGGCCACGATCTCCACTCCCTCGGGCAGTTTCAGGTCGGTGAGGTGGATCATGTCGCCCACGTTCATGTTGGAGACGTCCACCTCGATGTACTCGGGCAGGTCCTTGGCGGCGCAGATCACCTCCAGGTCGATGAGCGCATGGTGGATCTTGCCGCCAGCCTTGATGCCGGGCGCCTTGTCCTCGCCGATGAAGTGCAGCGGCACGTGCATGCGGATACGGTCGGTGTCGGCCACCCGTTGCAGGTCGAAGTGGAGGATGAAGGGCTTGGCAGGGTGGCGCTGCAGGTCCTTGAGCACCACGCGCTCGGTGTTGCCGTCCAGCTCCAGCTCGAGAATGGAGGAGTAGAAGGCCTCGTGCTCGAGGTGCTGCACCAGCTTGTTGTGGGGGGTGGCGATCATCTGGGGGTCC
>JALWGP010000157.1 GCA_027038775.1 Sedimenticola sp.
CCCCCATTCCCACACCGATTGAGCGTGTGCCCTCTCGCCACACCCGCTAAAATAGCGCCCCATTCGATCCAGCTTTCCAGGAGAAGAACCCGTGTCCGAAAGAGAAGTGGAAGTGGCCATCATCGGCTCCGGCACCGCCGGCCTCAACGCCATGGGGCGCGTGCGCAGGGCGAAGAAGTCCTTCGTGCTCATCAACGGCGGCGAGCCCGGCACCACCTGCGCCCGGGTGGGCTGCATGCCCTCCAAGGCGCTCATCCAGGTGGCCGAGGACTTCCACCGCCGCACCCTCTACCCCCGCATGGGCATCGAGGGCGGCGACGGGCTCTCGGTGGACCTCCCCGAGGTGATGGAATACGTGCGCGAGCTGCGCGACACCTTCGTGGACCGGGTGCTCTCCAACAGCACCGATCACCTGAGCGAAGAGGAGTTCATCGAGCAGTACGCCCGCTTCGTGGAGCCCGACCTGCTGGAGCTGGAGGACGGCAGCCGTATCCGCGCCGAGCGCATCGTCATCGCCACCGGCTCCACCCCCATCGTGCCCGAAGCGTGGAAGGCCTTCGGCGACCGCATCGTCACCAGCGACGAGCTCTTCGAACTGGAGGCGCTGCCCGCCTCCATGGCGGTGGTGGGCCTGGGGGTCATCGGCCTGGAGCTGGGCCAGGCCATCGCCCGCCTGGGGGTGGAGGTCACCGGCTTCGACCTGGCCGAGCGGCTCGGCGGCGCATCCGACCCCAAGGTGGTGGAGGCCGCGCGCGAGGTGATCGGCAAGGAGTTCCCCCTCCACCTGGGCCACCCGGTGGAGATCAGCGAGGAGCCCGACGGCCGCCTCAGGGTCACCGCCGGCGAGACCAGCGTGGTGGTGGAGAAGGTGCTGGCGAGCATGGGCCGCCGCCCCAACCTGGACCGCCTCGGGCTGGAGAAGCTGGGCGTGGAGCTGGACGAGAACGGCATTCCGCCCTACGACCCCAACACCATGCAGATCGGGGACCTGCCCGTCTTCATCGCCGGCGACGTGGACGCCGACCGCCCCATCCTCCACGAGGCGGGAGACGAGGGCAAGATCGCCGGCTACAACGCCGCCCACTGGCCCGAGATCCGCGCTTTCCGGCGCAAGGTGCCCCTGGCCATCACCTTCTGCGACCCCAACATCGTCCGCGTGGGCAAGGCTTTCGAGGAGCTGGACCCGGAGACCACCGCCATCGGCGAGATGAAGGTGGCCCCCGTGGGCCGGGCACTCATCATGGGCCGCAACCGCGGCACCATCCGGGTCTACGCCGACAAGGCCAACGGCGAATTCCTCGGTGCCGAGATGTGTGCGCCGCGGGCCGAGCACCTGGGCCACCTGCTGGCCTGGTGCATCCGCAAGGGCGCCACCGTGGGCGAGCTGATCCAGATGCCCTTCTACCATCCCGTGATGGAGGAGGCCCTGCAGGCGGCCCTCAACGCCCTCTACCACCAGGTGGAAGCCAAGAACGGGTCGCCGGTCTCCGAGCTGGAGCCCATGTAGAAATTACTTCAGGAACATCAGGTAACCGACATGCCCTACTTCATTTTCGAGATCACGACCAACCCCGAGTCCGGCGTCCGGATCGCGCGTTACCTGGATACCTGCGAGAAGTACCGTGACGCCAAGCAGAAGGTGAAGGCCGAGCGCGAGGCCAACCCGGAGACCGAGCACCGCGTGGTGCGCATGGCCTTCGCCAAGAGCCAGGTGGAAGCGGAGAAGCTGCTCACCACGCCGCGGGAAGGCCAGCCCATCATCAACGAGGACTGAGCCCTGCCGCCGCGGCCCCGCATCTCCATCCTCCTCCCCTTCCGCGACGCCGCCGCCACCCTGCCCGAGTGCCTGGACTCCATCCGGGCCCAGACCGAGACCGGCTGGGAGCTGGTGGCGGTGGACGACCACAGCGTCGACGCCTCCCCGGCCCTGGTCCGGGCGATGGCCCGTGAAGATCCTCGCGTCCGCCTGGTGCACAACCCCGGCCGCGGCCTGGTGGCCGCCCTCAACCACGGCCTGCACGCCTGCCGGTGCGAACTGGTGGCGCGCATGGACGCCGACGACCTCATGCACCCCGAGCGCCTGGCAGCCCACCTGAACCATTTTGCCCGCGATCCCGGCCTCGTCCTCTCCGCCACCCAGGCCGAGCTCTTCTCCCGGGAGGAGATCCAGGCCGGCTTCCGGGAATACATGCGCTGGCAGAACGCCTGCCTCACCCACGAGCAGATCGCCCGCGACCTCTACATCGAGTCCCCCTTCGCCCACCCCAGCGTCGCCTTCCGCCGCCGGGCGGTGCTCGACGCCAGCGGCTACCGCGAGGGCCCCTTCCCCGAGGACTACGACCTCTGGCTGCGCCTCTTCCACGCCGGCCGGCGCATGGAGAAGATCCCCCGGGCGCTGCTGCGCTGGCGCGACCATCCCCGGCGCCTCTCCCGCACCGATCCGCGCTGCTCACGCGAAGCCTTCGACCGCCTGCGGGCGAACTACCTGGCCCGGGACCCCCGCTTCCTGGCGCACCGGGAAAACTTCGTCATCTGGGGCGCCGGCCGCAAGACCCGCCGCCGCGCCGACCACCTGCTGGAACAGGGCTTCCGCCCCCGGGCCTGGATCGACATCGACCCGCGCAAGATCGGCAACCGGGTGGAGGAGATCCCCGTGGTGGACTCCCGCTGGCTGGAGGAGAACGGCCGCCCCTTCGTGCTGGTCTACGTGACCAACCACGGCGCGCGGGAGGAGATCCTGGAGGAGCTGGAGGGGATGGGCTACCGGCCGGGCGAGGCGTGCCTGGCGGTGGGTTGAGTCACTCCAGGAAGGCCACCATCCCTTTATTCATGAACTCCTTTACTTTTTTTACGTAAGTAATTGTTTCCTTGTAAGGAGGAATGGTGCGGCCGTAGCGGTCCACCGCGCCTTCCCCGGCATTGTAGGCGGCCACGGCCAGCTCGACGTCGCCCTCGTAGCGGTCCAGGAGCCACTTCAGATAGGCGGCACCGCCGCGGATGTTCTGCTCGGGATCCCAGGGATCGGAGACGCCCAGCCGCCGGGCGGTCTGCGGCATGAGCTGCATCAGCCCCATGGCCCCCTTGGGCGAACGGGCGTGCCGCCGGTAGGCCGACTCGGCCAGGATGACGGCATGGATCAGGTCGGGGTTCAACCCGTAAGTTCGGGCCACCTCCCGGATGTAGGGGGAGAGATCGCGGATCCGCTTGCGCAGCTCTTCAAGGCGCGGCGCATGGCCGCCGCTGCGGGGGTTCTCGTAGCTGAAGCGGAAACGCTTGAGCAGGGTCATCTCCCGCCCCAGGCGGGGATCGTCGGTGAGCAGGATGCGCCCCTCGGCATCCTCGAACTTGTAGATGGTGCCTGCGGCCACCGGCACGGCCGCCAGCAGGAGAAAGAGGATCAGTGCGGGCCTAGCTCCTTCCACAGCACTTCTTGTACTTCTTCCCGCTGCCACAGGGGCACGGGTCGTTGCGCCCCACCTTGGGCGCCTCGCGCTTGACCGTCTGCGGCTTGGGCATCTTTCCATCCACGTAATACCAGGTTCCGCGTTCCTTCCGGAACAGGCTCAGCTCATGATGCCGCTTGAGCTGACCCTTTTCCGTGTAGCTGGCCACAAATTCCACCACCCCCTCGGTGTCCTCCTCGCCCCCCTTGTCGGTGGCGAGGATCTCCAGCCCGTGCCACTCGGCCTGCTCCGCCCAGCGGCGGGTGGCGGGCTCGTCCCAGTCGTGGCGGAAATCGGGATGGAGGCTCTCACCCAGGAAGGCGATGTTGCCCGCCTGGTAGGCGGAGTAGCGGGCCCGCATCAGGGCCTCGGCGGTGACGGCCGGCTGATCGCCGGAGAGGATGGGGCCGCAGCAGGTGTCGAACTCCTGCCCGGAGCCGCAGTAGCAGAGTGACATGGAGGGTTTCCCGGATATCCGTGTTGGCCGAAAATTATACGGATTCCATCGGGCACCGGACAGGGCCAATGAGCGCGGTGCAGGAGGCCCGCCCCCGGGCCGAATTTCCAACGGTTTACGACGGGGGCGCCGCTCCTACAGCCCCAGCTCCCGCCACCGCTTGCGGATACGCTTCACCGACACCGGCACCGCCGCCCGCACCTCCTGGGCGAAGAGGGAGACGCGCAGCTCCTCGATG
>JALWGP010000158.1 GCA_027038775.1 Sedimenticola sp.
GAACTGGGCCAGTTCGGGCGCTTGGAACTGGACGCACATGGAGTCGAGCTTCTCGCTGCCCACGCCGTGTTCGCCGGTGATGGTGCCGCCCACCTCCACGCAGAGGGCGAGGATGTCAGCGCCGAAGTGCTCTGCCTGCTCCAGCTCTCCGGGTCGGTTGGCGTCGTAGAGGATGAGGGGGTGGAGGTTACCGTCGCCCGCGTGGAAGACGTTGGCCACCCGCAGGCCGTACCGCCGGGAGAGCGCCTCGATCCCGCGGAGCACGCGGGGCAGCTGGTGGCGGGGAATGGTGCCGTCCATGCAGTAGTAGTCGGGGGAGAGCCTTCCCACCGCGGGAAAGGCGGCCTTGCGCCCTGCCCAGAGGCGCTGGCGCCCGGCCTCGTCCCGGGCGCGCTGCAGGTGGGTGCAGCCGGCCCCGTGCAGGACGGCCTCCACCCGGGCCACCTCCGCTTCCACCTCTTCCGCCGTGCCGTCCAGCTCGCACAGCAGGATGGCGGCGGCTTCCTGCGGGTAGCCGGCATGGACGAAGGCCTCGGCGGCGCGAAGGGAGAGCTGGTCCATCATCTCCAGCCCGGCGGGAATGATGCCGGCAGAGAGGATGGCGCTCACGGCACTTCCCGCCGCCTCCACCGAGTCGAAGGCGGCCACCAGCAGAGTGGCGGTGGGAGGAAGGGGCAGCAGCTTCACGGTGATCTCGGTGACGATGCCGAGCAGCCCCTCGGAACCGGTCACCAGTGCCAGCAAGTCGTAGCCCGGGCTGTCCAGGGCGCCCCCGCCCAGCTGCAGGCGTTCGCCCTCGGCGGTGACCAGGGTGACCCCGAGCAGGTTGTGCACGGTAAGCCCGTACTTGAGGCAGTGCACGCCGCCGGAGTTCTCCGCCACGTTGCCGCCGATGGTGCAGGCGATCTGGGAGGAGGGGTCGGGTGCGTAGTGGAGGCCGTGTTTGCGCGCCGCCTCGGTGATGGCCAGGTTGCGCACGCCGGGCTGGACCCGGGCACTGAGGTTGCCGGGATCGATCTCCAGGATCCGATCGAGTCGCGCCAGGCTCAGCACCAGGCCGTTCTCCACCGGCTGGGCGCCGCCCGAGAGCCCGGTGCCGGCGCCCCGCGGCACCACCGGGATCCCGTGCAGGGCGCAGAAGCGGACCACCTCCTCCACCTGCCCCGTGGTCTCGGGCAGGGCCACCGCCAGGGGGCGGGCCCGTTTCGCGGTGAGCCCGTCGCACTCGTAGGGAATGAGCATGTCGCCGTCGGTGATGAGTCCTCCTTCGGGGAGGAGGGCCTGGAGGGCCTGTTGCAATTCCGGCGGCAAGGGCATGGATATGGCGGGAAAAGGGCTGATATATTGCCACAGCATACCCCATGGGGGAGACAAAAATACCGACAGCTTCTGGAGGAATAGAACATGCCTTTCGATCCCGCGTCCTTCAACCCACCGACCCGCACCCTCATGGGGCCGGGCCCTTCCGACGTTCCGCCCCGGGTACTGGAAGCGCTTTCGCGCCCCACCATCGGCCACCTCGATCCCCGCTTCGTGGAGATGATGGAGGAGGTGAAGGGGCTGCTGCAGTACGCCTTCATGACGGAGAACGCGCTCACCATGCCGGTTTCGGCACCGGGCTCGGCGGGCATGGAGACCTGCTTTGCCAACCTGGTGGAGCCGGGCGACAAGGTGATCGTCTGCATCAACGGCGTCTTCGGCGGCCGCATGAAGGAGAACGTGGTCCGCTGCGGCGGCGAGGCGGTGGTGGTGGAGGACGAGTGGGGCAGCGTGGTGGACCCGCAGAAGGTGGAGGCGGCGCTCCAGGCCCACCCCGACGCCAAGATCCTCGCCTTCGTCCACGCCGAGACCTCCACCGGCGCCCAGTCCGATGCCGCCACGCTCTGCCGCCTGGCCGGGGAGCACGGCTGTCTCACCATCGTGGATACGGTCACCTCCCTGGGGGGCACACCGGTGAAGGTGGACGAGTGGGGCGCGGATGCCGTCTACTCGGGCACCCAGAAGTGCCTCTCCTGCGTGCCGGGCCTTTCGCCCGTCACCTTCAGCGACCGCGCCCTGGAAGCGGTGAAAAGCCGCAAGACGCCGGTGCAGAGCTGGTTCCTGGACCTCAACCTGGTGCTGGGCTACTGGGGCTCAGGCGCCCAGCGCACCTATCACCACACGGCGCCGGTGAACTCCCTCTACGCCCTGCACGAGGCGCTGCTCATCCTCCGGGAGGAGGGGCTGGAGAACGCCTGGGCGCGCCACGAGCTCAACCACCGGGCGCTGAAGGCGGGCCTGGAGGCCATGGGCATCGGCTTCGTGGTGAAGGAGGGCGACCGCCTCCCCCAGCTCAACGCCGTGACCGTGCCCGAGGGGGTGGACGAGGCGGCGGTGCGCAGGACGTTGCTGGAAGAATTCAACCTGGAGATCGGTGCCGGCTTGGGCGTGCTGGCGGGCAAGGTGTGGCGCATCGGCCTCATGGGTCACGCCAGCAACCGCAGGAACGTGCTCTTCTGCCTGGCGGCGCTGGAGAGCGTGCTCTCCCGCATGGACGCGCCCATCGAGAAGGGCGTGGCCGTGGATGCGGCCATGGCGGTCTACGACTGACCCGGGGGCTTCACGGCGGCATCCCTGCCGCCGAGATCCCGCTGGAGAGGAAGGACAACCGGCTCATCGAGGTGTGTGCAGGTTTCCGTCGGGCTGAAGCCCGGCCCACGGGTCACTCCTTCTCCCAGGGCTCGTGCCGCTCCAGCCGGCAGCCGTATCCGGTGTAGCCGTTGCGTGGCTGCGGCAGCACCCGCACCACCTCGAAATGCATCTTCACCGGCCTGGGGTCGTATTCCGACTGCATCCGCACCTCCACCCGGTCGCCCTCTTCGAGCTTCGCGTCCAGCCAGAGCATGGCGCCCGTGGTGCTGATGTCGGTGAGAAAGCCGGTGCGGTAACGGTCGTGTTCCCCGGTGCGGTAGTGGACGGGGCCGTTCCACTCCACCCGCGGACTGAGACGCCTGTCCATCTCGAATCCCCCCTCGCGATACCTCCTGGTTTCAGTATGGCACTTTCAGCGCGAAAAGAGCAGGGGCGCCACGTCGTCGAAGGTGGCTGCGAAGTGGACTTCGATCCCCTTGCGGATGTAGTCGGGAATCTCCTCCCAGTCGCCCCGGTTGTCGGCCGGCAGGATCAGCTCGCGGATGCCGGCGCGGCGGGCGGCGATCACCTTCTCGCGGATGCCGCCCACGGGGAAGACCTGGCCGGTGAGGGTGAGCTCGCCGGTCATGGCGATACGCCGCACCGGCCTGTTCCGGGCCAGTGACAGCAGCGCCGAGGCCATGGTGATGCCCGCCGAGGGGCCGTCCTTGGGCGTGGCGCCCGCCGGCACGTGGAGGTGGATGAAGGCTTTTTCGAAGAACTCCGGGTCGATGCCGAACCGCTTCGCGTGGCTCACCACGTAGCCGTAGGCGATCTCCGCCGACTCCTTCATCACGTCGCCGAGCTGTCCGGTGAGCTTGAAGCCGCGGTTGAACGAGTGGGTGTGCACCGCCTCGATGCTGAGGGTGGCGCCGCCCATGGCGGTCCAGGCCAGCCCCGTGACCACGCCGGGGCCGGTGATGCGCCGTTCGTCGCGGAAGACCGGCGGCCCCAGGTATGCCTGGAGGTCCTCCTTGGTCACCTCGATGGGCGGCTCGGCCCCCTCCTGGATCTTCACCACCGCCTTGCGCACGATGCGCGCCAGCTGCTTGTCCAGCCGCCGCACGCCGGCGTCGCGGGCGTAGCCCTCGATGATCCGGCGAAGCACGGGTACCCGGATCTTCACGTCGCCTTTCCCGAGTCCTGCGCGCTCGATCTGCTTCGGCAGCAGGTAGCGCTTGCCGATCTGCAGCTTCTCCTCGGGGATGTAGCCGGCGAGCTGGATCACCTCCATGCGGTCGAGCAGGGGGCCCGGGATGGTGTCGAGCTGGTTGGCGGTGCAGATAAAGAGCGCCTCGGAGAGATCGAAGCGCAGGTCCAGGTAGTGGTCGAGAAACTCGCTGTTCTGCTCGGGGTCGAGCACCTCCAGCAGCGCCGAAGCCGGGTCGCCGTGGTAGCTGGCGCCGATCTTGTCGATCTCGTCCAGCATGATCACCGGGTTCTGGGTGCCAGCCTGCCTCATCGC
>JALWGP010000159.1 GCA_027038775.1 Sedimenticola sp.
CGAACCCCTGGACGATCGCCCGCCGATGATTTCCCGCCTGCGGCGCAACGTCAACGGCCAGCCGGTGAACCCGGCCGCGCGCGCCTACCCGCGGGAGTTCATCCAGACCGGCATCTCCGCCATCGATGGCCTCAACTCGCTGGTGCGGGGACAGAAACTGCCCATCTTCTCCGGCTCCGGCCTGCCCCACAACCGGCTGGCGGCCCAGATCGTGCGCCAGTCCCGGCTGCTGGGCGAGGAGTCGCGCTTCGTGGTGGTGTTCGCCGCCATGGGCATCACCTACGCCGACGCCCGCTTCTTCCGCGAGGATTTCGAGTCCAACGGCGTGCTGGGCAACGTGGTGATGTTCATCAACCTGGCGGACGACCCGCCCATCGAGCGCCTCATCCTGCCGCGCACCGCGCTCACCGTCGCCGAGTACCTGGCCTTCGACCTGGACCTGCACGTGCTGGTGGTGCTCACCGACATGACCTACTACGCCGAGGCGCTGCGCGAGGTGGCCACCGCCAAGGGTGACGTGCCCACCCGCAAGGGTTATCCCGGTTACCTCTATTCCGACATGGCCGAACTCTACGAGCGCGCCGGGCGCATCCGCAACCGTCACGGCTCGGTGACCATGATCCCGGTGGTGAGCATGCCCTCGGACGACATCACCCATCCCATCCCGGATCTCACCGGCTACATCACCGAGGGACAGATCGTGCTCTCCCGGGAGCTGCACAACCAGGGCATCTATCCCCCGGTGAACATCCCCCCCTCCCTTTCCCGACTGATGAAGGACGGCATCGGTCGCGACGACACCCGGGAGGACCACCCACGGGTGGCGAGCCAGCTCTATGCCGCCTATGCCCGGGCGCTGGAGGTGCGCAATCTCGCCTCCATCATCGGCGCCGAGGAGCTGCCCGAGCTGGACCGCAAGTTCCTGGATTTCGCCGACGGCTTCGAACAGCGCTTCCTGGCCCAGGGGGCGGACGAGGACCGCTCGGTGATCGAGACGCTCAACCTCGCCTGGGAGCTGCTCTCGCTACTGCCGGCGGAGGCGCTCACCCGGGTCACCGAGGCCGACCTCGCCCGCTACCACGCCTGGGACGGCCGCAAGAAGCAGGAGGCCGTGGAATGAAGGTGAACCTGCCCCCCACGCGCAGCAACCTGCTCCACCTGCGCGAGCAGCACCGTTTCCTGGTCACCGGGCACGACCTGCTGGAGCGCAAGCGCGAGCTGCTGGCGCGCATGGTGCGCAGCCAGCTGGAGACCTATCGCACTCTGCGACGGGAGGCGGCCCGGCAGGTGGCCCTGGCCTACCGCTGGCTCGGCATCACCAACATGCGCATGGGTTCGCGCATGCTGGCCCAGGCCGCCCTGGGGCTGGAGCCGACGCTGGAGCTGGAGATCCTGCCGCGCAGCAACCTGGGGGTGGAATACCCCTCGGTGCGGGTGACCCGCAAGCCGCTGCAGCCGGTGAGCCTGATGTGGAGCGACTCCAGCTTCGACCGGGTGCGGCTGCACCTGGCCGAGGCAGCGGCGCTGCTGGCCCGCCTGGGAGAGGCCGAGACCACCCTGCGGCGCATGCTGGCCGAACAGCGCAAAGCGCAGAAGCGGGTGAATGCGCTTCAATACAACATCATCCCCTCTTACGAGGCCAGCATCCGTTTCATCGAGGAGACCCTGGAAGAGGAGGAGCGGGCAGCCCTCTTCCAGATCCGCAAGCTGCGCGAGGGGCCCCCGTCACGGAAGGGCCGCAGGGAAAGGTGAGCGAAGACTCCTTTCTCAATCCCCTTTCCCGCCACATCTGGGCGCAGAAGTACCGGTACGCGGAGGAGCGCGACATCGGCGAGAGCTGGCGCCGGGTGGCGGCCGCCGTGGCCGGCGTGGAGGGCGCTGCCGCCTCCCACTGGCGAAAACGCTTCGAAGCGCTGCTGCAGGAGTTCCGCTTCCTGCCCGGCGGCCGCATTCTCGCCGGGGCGGGCACGGAGCACCGCGTCACCCTCTTCAACTGCTTCGTCATGGGCCCCGTCGAGGACTCCATGGACGGCATCTTCCAGGCGTTGAAGGAGGGGGCGCTGACCATGCAGCAGGGGGGCGGCGTGGGCTACGACTTCTCCGCCCTGCGCCCGCGCGGCACCCCGGCGCGGGAATCCGGAACCACCGCCTCCGGCCCGGTCTCCTTCATGCGCATCTGGGACACCATGTGCACCACCCTGCTCTCCACCGGCACGCGCCGCGGCGCCATGATGGCCACCCTGCGCTGCGACCATCCCGACATCGAGGAGTTCATCGCGGCCAAGTCGGAACCCGGCGCCCTCGCCTGCTTCAACCTCTCGGTGCTGGTGAGCGACCGCTTCATGCAGGCGGTGGAGGCCGACGAGCCCTGGCCGCTGCTCTTCCCGCTGTCCGCCTTCGACGAAGGGGAGGAAGGGGAGATCGTCCACCGCCGGTGGAGCCACACCGCGGAGCCGGTGCCCTGCAGAGTGGTGAAGCGGGTCGGCGCGCGCGACCTCTGGCGGAAGCTGGTGCGCGCCGCCTGGGACCACGCCGAGCCCGGCGTGCTCTTCATCGACCGCATCAACCACTGGAACAACCTCGGCTACCGCGAGCGGATCAGCGCCACCAACCCCTGCGGCGAGATCCCCCTGCCCCCCTACGGTGCCTGCGACCTGGGTTCACTCAACCTCACCGCGTTCGTGCGCCAGCCTTTCACCGACCGGGCTGCCCTCGACCTGTCGGCCCTGGAGGAGGCGGCACGCGAGGCGGTGCGCTTCATGGACGACGTCATCGACCTCTCCCGCTTCCCCCTGGAGGCGCAGCGCCACCAGGCACGGGGCAGCCGCCGCATCGGCCTGGGCATCACCGGCCTGGCCGACGCCCTGGTGATGTTGGGGCTGCGCTACGACAGCGAAGCGGGGGTGGCACAGGCGGAAGCGGCCATGGCGGCCATCAGCCACGCCGCCTACTCGGCCTCCATCGAGCTCGCGCGCGAAAAGGGCGCCTTCCCCTGGTTCGACCGGAACGCCTACCTGGAGCGCCCCTTCGTCCGCTCGCTGCCGGCGGAGATCCGCCGGGAAATCGCGCGTCACGGCATCCGCAACAGCCATCTCAACGCCATCGCGCCCACCGGCACCATCAGCCTGCTGGCCAACAACCTCAGCAGCGGCATCGAACCCATCTTCAGCCTGCGGCAGAAGCGGCAGGTGACCGGGCCCGACGGCAGCCGGACCCCCTTCGAGCTGGAAGACTTCGCCTGGCACCTGTGGCGCAAGAACCACGCGGGGGAAACCCCGCCGGATGCCTTCGTCACCACGGAACGGCTGCAGCCGGAGGATCACCTGCGCATGCAGGCGGCGCTGCAGCGGCACGTGGACAACGCCATCTCCAAGACCATCAACATTCCGGCGGACTACCCCTTCGACGACTTCCTGGCGATCTACGCCCGGGCCTGGGAGCTGGGGCTCAAGGGATGCACCACCTTCCGCCCCAACCCGGTGACCGGCGCCGTGCTGGAACGCAGCGCCACGGCGGCCCCCTGCTGCCGGGTGGAGGATGAGATTCGCTGAAAAAGGGGCGACAGACTATAATCCGCAATACCAGACACAGACCTTTTCCAGGGAGTAACGCAATGAAAA
The DNA here is from genome assembly GCA_027038775.1 of Sedimenticola sp. Lineage (GTDB taxonomy): Bacteria > Pseudomonadota > Gammaproteobacteria > Chromatiales > Chromatiaceae > Thiolapillus. The sequence goes on from JALWGP010000159.1 coordinate 3,621, forward strand.
AGATCGCCTTGCTTCAGGCACTTCTCCTCGCCGGCATCCTCGCCCTGGCCGGTTGCGGAGGCGGTGATGCCGAAGTGAAATCCACCATCACCACCACCACCATGGGACAGGAGCTCCAGGACCTGGAAGAGAGCTACAAGAAGGGACTGCTCACCGAGGAGGAGTACAAGAAGGCACGCAAGGCCATCCTCAAGCGTTACCAGTAGGCCGTTCGCTGCCCGAAACCCACGAGGCCCCGGGATCCCCGGGGCCTCTTTCGGTTCGATCACGGAGAGGTCATTTCACCTCGATCTGCTTCTGCGCACCCTTCTTCGCCTTGGGCAGGACGACGTGCAGAATGCCGTTCTTCACCTTCGCCTTGGCCCGGGTTCCGTCCACCGCCTCCGGCAGGGGAATGGTGCGGACGAAACTGCCGGTGACGATCTCCCGCTGGATGTAGTCGTCCCTCTCTTCCTTCTTCTCTTCCCGGGTCGAGGCGCGGAGGGTGAGCGCGTGGTCGGAGACGGTGACGTCCACGTTCTCCTTCTTCACGCCCGGCACCTCGGCCCTCACCACCAGTTTCTTGCCCTTGTCGAGCACGTCCACCCGGGGCATCTGCAGGTCGAGCTCCGAAAGGCCGGGCAGTTCCCAGGAGGGCTGCGGCCAGTTGCCCCGCAACAGCTGGTCGAAGCGGCTCTCGAGATCCGCCAGCTGCTGTTCCAGGGTTGCCAGCACCCCTTCCCCGGGCTGCTGTACCTTCGGCAGCTTGTTGCCTCGCTCTTTCTTTCCTTTCGCCATGGGTTCACCCTCCGAACAATCAACCTAAGGATGGGCCGTTGCGGCCCTGTTCCATTAAAAATGAGGGGAAGGGAGGGGAATTTCAATTGAGCTGAATCAAGAAAGCAGGCACCGGATCAGGGCATTCCCAGGGCGAAGTGGGCTTCCAGGCGCTGGTCCTGAACCCGGCGCTCGACATAGGCGGCCCTGCCGGCGATCTCGGTGAGCGTCACCTGGGCCTCCAGGATCTCCAGCAGCCGCACCCGGCGGGCGCTGTAGCGGGCCCGCAGCCGGTTCACCTCCCGCCGGGCCTGCTGCAGCCGCTGCTGCATCTTGTCGTGCTGCATCAGCAGCTGGCGGACACGGTACAGTGCGTTCTTCACGTCGCGAAGCGCGGCGCGCACCGCCGCCGCGAACTCCAGTGCAACCGCCTCCTGTTCATCGCTCCCCGGCCGAAGCCCGAGCCGCTCCGCCAGCACCCGATCCTCGAGCCGAGCCAGCGCGGAGAGCTCGCGAGTGCCCCGTTCCCGCCCCGCGGTGACCTCCACTGCGGGCCACGACGGGACCATGCCGCCCCGCTCCAGCCTGGCCACCGCGAGGTGCAGGTCGCTCCGCTGCACCAGTTGCTCCAGCGGAAGTGCCGCCGGCACCGGCGACACCGAAGCCGCACCTTCCGGAATCCTCTTTCCACCCGAGAGGCGGGCCAGCGCCTTGAAGGCCAGCCGCTCGGCCTGTTCGAGCCGCTTCACCCTGGCATCGGCGCGGGCCAGATCCTTGCGCGCCGCAAGTACTCCGTCCCGGTCCCCCCGTTCCAGCCGGTTGCTGGTCCGGTGCCGCTCGACCATCTGCTGGCGCAGCTCCCTCACCTCCGTCGCCCGCAGGCGGAGCCGGCGGATCCCCTGCAGGTGGAACCAGGCCTTGCCCGTCTGCACCGCCAGCGACTGGCGGGCGCGGACCAGGTCGAAATCGTCCACCGTTTCCGGCTCCTCCCCGGATCGGCCGCCTGCCAGGCGCGCCCAGAGGGCCTTCTCCTCGGCGCTCAGCTGAACGCCGCCCGCCTTCCGGTAGCCATAGAGCTCGGCCACGATGGCCCTTGCCCCGCGCGCGTGCGCCCGCGCCGCCTCGAGGTGGGCGGCCACCTGTTTTGGGGGCAAGGGGGTGGTCGCCGCCCTGCGCACCGCGCGGCGCAATGCTGCACCATGGAACCGGGAAAGCAACCTCTCCAGATCGAGATCGGCGGCGCCCTGCCGCCAGCGCGCCTCCAGCGGCTGCCGCACCGGCTCCACCGCCGCGGCGGGCACGGCGTCCTCCTCCCTGCGGGATGCCGATTCACACCCGGCCAGCAGCGCAAGGGCGAAAAACGCCAACAGCAGTCTTGGCCACAACAAGGAGCCGCCTCCCCATGACGTGATAAGGGACGAGTCGTCAGGAAGCGTCCACGGGCAGGGCACAGACGTCGGCCACCTGTTCCAGGGCCTCGCGGTCCAGCAGGCGAACCCGGCTGCCCTTGATCTCCAGCACCTCCCTCGACTTCAGGTTCTTGATTATGCGGGAAAAGGTTTCGGGTTTCACCGAAAGGCGGGAAGCAATGACGTGTTTTGGGACATCCAGCTCAAATTCGGAGGAATTCTCGGGGGCGTGGGAGAGCAGAAAGGCCGCCACGCGACAGGTGGCGCTGTGCAGGGAGAGATCGTCGATCTCGCGAATGAGACTCCTCAGGCGGTAACTCATGTCGGCCAGCAGCGCCATGCACAGATCCACGGAGCCGCGCAGCAACCGCTTGTAGTGTTCCGCGTCGATGCTCAGCACTGAACTCTTGCCCAGCGCCTGGGAACAGACCGGGTAGCGGGGGGCGTTTCGGAACATGAGCGCCTCGGCGAAGGACTGGCCGGCGTTGACCAGCTCGATCACCTTCTCGTTGCCGTCGGGCGCCAGCCTGAACAGTTTCATCCGCCCCTCCAGCAACAGGTAGAAACGGTTGGCCGGATCGCCCTGCTGGAAGAGATACTGGCCATCCTCGAGCTGCACCACCTTGGCCCGCTCCACCACCTCGGCCAGCTGATCCTCTGAAAGCCTTTGAAACAGCAGATGATTCTTGAGTTCTCGCTGCATGAGCCCCGGTTTCCGGTAGATCGTGTAGATAAAGTGCATCCGGGCAGGTCGACCGTGCCCGGGGAGCGGTTATTTTTTCATTGGATTATAGCAATTGACCTGCATCAAAGCGCAATTCGACCAATCTGGCAAAGTATCCTTCCACCTGAATTCATCAAGGGAGAAAGCTGTTATGGCACAGGCATTTACCAAAGCCATGGCGAGGAACATCTTTTACGGGGGAACCGCCTTCTTCTTCCTCCTGTTCCTGGCCCTGACTTTCCAGACCCATTCCGTGGTGCCCGAGCGCGACAACCACGAAGCAATCAACGACGTCGTGGCCCTGGGCAAGAAGGTGTGGGAAGAGAACGACTGCATCGGTTGCCACACGCTGTTGGGGGAGGGTGCCTACTTTGCGCCTGAGCTGGGCAACGTCTACAAGCGCTTCGGCAGCACAGACGCCATCAAGGCGTTCATCGCCAGCCGTCCCAGGGACGGCGTGCCGGGACGCCGCAGCATGCCCCAGTTCAACCTGAGCGACGAGGAGCTCGAAGCGGTGGCCCAGTTCCTCAAGTACGTCTCCGGAGTCAACTCCGCCAACTGGCCCCCCAGCCCGCAGGGTTGATCCGTTCCCACAGGTTATCCAGGAGCAAACGTCATGAAATACCAATCACAGAAGGTTGCAAAGCTCTATTTCATTGCGGCCATCGGACTGTTCGTGGGCCAGATCCTCTTCGGCCTGATCATCGGCGCGCAATACATCTGGGGTGATTTCCTCTTCCCAGAGATTCCCTTCAACGTGGCCCGTATGGTCCACACCAACCTGCTCATCGTCTGGCTGCTCTTCGGCTTCATGGGCGCGGCCTACTATCTGGTGCCCGAGGAGGCGGAGACCGACTTGGTGATGCCCTGGCTGGCGACCCTGATGTTCTGGATCTTCCTCGCCGCCGGCGCCGCCACCATCCTCGGTTACCTGCTGGTGCCCTACTCCAGCCTTGCCGAGCTCACCCAGAACGACCTCCTGCCCACCATGGGAAGGGAGTTCCTGGAGCAGCCCACCATCACCAAGCTGGGCATCGTGGTGGTCGCCCTGGCCTTCCTGGCCAACATCGGTCTCACCATCCTCAAGGGACGCAAGACCGTCATCAACCTGGTGCTGCTCATGGGCCTCGCCGGCCTGGCGGTCTTCTTCCTCTTCTCCTTCTTCAACCCGGTCAACATCGTCTGGGACAAGTACTACTGGTGGTGGGTGGTTCACCTCTGGGTGGAAGGCGTCTGGGAGCTGATCCTCGGTTCCATCCTCGCCTTCATCCTGATCAAGACCACCGGCGTGGACCGCGAGGTGATCGAGAAGTGGCTCTACGTCATCATCGCCATGACCCTGATCACCGGCATCGTGGGCACCGGCCACCACTACTACTGGATCGGTACTCCCGAATTCTGGCAGTGGTGGGGTTCCATCTTCTCCGCCATGGAGCCCATTCCCTTCTTCATGATGACCGTGTTCGCCTTCAACATGGTGAACAAGCGTCGCCGCAACCATCCCAACAAGGCGGCGGTCCTCTGGGCCCTGGGCACCGCGGTGATGGCCTTCCTCGGCGCCGGCGTGTGGGGCTTCCTGCACACCCTGGCCCCGGTGAACTACTACACCCACGGCACCCAGATCACGGCGGCCCACGGTCACATGGCCTTCTACGGCGCCTACGTGATGATCAACCTCGCCATCATCTCCTACGCCATGCCGCTGCTGCGCGGTCGCGAAGCGGCCAACAGCAACAAGTCCCAGGTGCTGGAGATGTGGGGTTTCTGGCTGATGACCATCTCCATCATCTTCATCACCCTGTTCCTCACCGCGGCGGGCATCCTGCAGGTCTACCTGCAGCGCTTCTCCGACAGCCCCATGCCCTTCATGGTGGTCCAGGAGAAGATCGAGCTCTTCTACGTGCTGCGTGAGCTGACGGGACTGGTGTTCCTGGCAGGCCTCATCGTCTACATCGCCAGCTCCTTCGTCGGCTCCAACGAGCCCGAAGCCACGGCGGAAGGCGAAGTGGTCGCCAGCTGACCAGCTGACAAGGCGGCATTCGCACCGGCCGCCGGCTTTCCGGCCCCGGTTGCGAAATGCCATGGAAAAGAACAAGGCGGATGAATCATCATCCGCCTTGTTCCATTTAGCAGGCAAGAAACATCATGACTGGCATGGAAAAGAACCGCTGGCCTCCCGGCGACCTGGTGATCTGGATCTTCATCATGGCGGAGCTGCTGGTATTCGGCGTCTTCTTCGCCGCCTACGCCTTCACCCGCACCAACCACGTCGAGCTGTTCAATACCTACCAGCTCACCCTGGACCGCAACGCGGCCCTGATCAACACGGTGGCGCTCATCACCAGCAGTTACTTCGTGGTGCGGGCCGTGGCCGCCATCCGCGTGGACGACAGCCGGCGCTGCTTCCACTGGCTGCTGGCGGCGCTGGCCATGGGCCTTCTCTTCCTGGTGGTGAAGGGAGCCGAGTACCACCACCACTTCTCCCAGGGGATCAACCTCAACACCAACACCTTCTACATGTTCTACCTCTCCCTCACCTTCTTCCACTTCCTGCACGTGATCCTGGGCATGATCATCCTGCTGGCGGTGGCGCTGAAGGCGCGCAGCGGCGGATACAGCGCCGCCGAGCATACCGGCGTGGAAACGGGCGCCAGCTACTGGCACATGGTGGACCTGGTGTGGATGGTCCTCTTTCCGCTGGTCTACGTGATGAGGTGATCGAGATGAATCAGAAACGTCTGTTCCTGCGCCCCTGCACCTGGGTCTACGTCACCCTCATGTTTCTCACCTTCATCACCTGGTTCGTGGGTGTGAACAATCTCTCCGGCCGTTTCTTCGCCTTCATGGTGCTGGGATTCGCCTTGCTCAAGGGGCAGCTCATCGGCGACTATTTCATGGGTCTGAAGCAGGTGGCGGGCCTGTGGCGCTGGGTGATCTTCATCTGGCTGGCCCTGGTGGGTACACTGATCTCCGTCGCCTTCTGGCAGACCCTGTGAATCTCCGAGGAGTGATACTGTATTGAGCACATCGAACGCCCCCTTCTACCTGCCCCAGGACAACGAGGTAGATCTCTTCGAACACGCCTGGCGCAACCAGTTGCCGGTGATGATCAAGGGGCCCACCGGCTGCGGCAAGACCCGCTTTATCGAGCACATGGCGGCCCGTCTCGGGCGCCCCCTTTACACCGTCTCCTGCCACGACGATCTCACCGCCGCCGACCTGGTGGGGCGCCACCTCATCGGCGACTCGGGCACTTTCTGGGTGGACGGGCCGTTGACCCGGGCCGTGCGCGAGGGGGCCATCTGCTACCTGGACGAGGTGGTGGAGGCGCGCAAGGACACCACGGTGGTCATTCACCCCCTCACCGACGACCGCCGCATCCTGCCCCTGGAGCGCACAGGGGAGACCCTGAAGGCGCCACCGGAGTTCATGCTGGTGGTCTCCTACAACCCTGGCTACCAGAACCTGCTCAAGGGGATGAAGCCCTCCACCCGCCAGCGTTTCGTTGGGCTGAGTTTCGATTTCCCCGAACCCGAGCTGGAGAAGCGTATCCTCGTCGAGGAGACCGGCATCGACAAGAAACTGGCTGCCACCCTGGTGAAGCTGGCCGGCTCGCTGCGCGTGCTCAAGGATCACGACCTGGAGGAGGCGGCCTCCACCCGCCTGCTGATCTACGCCGCCCGCCTCATCGACAGCGGCGTGCCCGCCGCTGAGGCCTGCCGGGCCGCCCTGGCGGAACCGCTCACCGACGACGAGGAGACCCTCAAGGCATTAAACGAGATCATCGCCATCGGCTTTTCCTGAGGAGGAGAGAGATGAACGGACACGAACACGACAATCCGGGCAAGGGGCTGGCCATCGCCGGCGAGAGCCTCTTCCTGCTCAATCTGCTCTTTCCCGTTCTTCCTCTCCTGGCACTGGGGGTTCTCTACTTCCGCCACAGGAACACCGCCAACCTGCTGGTGGAGTGCCACCTGAAGCAGCCCTGGATCACCGCCCTGTTCAGCACCGCCCTGTTCCTTCTCATCAACCTGGTGGCCGCCCTGAGCGGTGGCTACAACAGCCTGGAGAACCTGGTGAGCATTCACAGCCTGGTGGCGCTGGAGGTCTATACCCTGTTGGTGATCCTGCCACTGACGGTGCCTGGCCTGTTGGGACTGACCAAGGCCATGGCCGGCCAGTGCTACCGTTACCCCCTGCTCGGCCGCTTTCTCTGACCCGGCATGAAGGAGACTTCCGATACCGCCCTGCCCCTCGGAGCGCAATGGGCCACCATCGAGTTCGCCTTCGCCCGCCACAAGCTCGACAGCGCGTGCCATGACATGGCGTGTTTCTGACCTGGTCGAGCTGGTCGAGCTCGAGGAGAAGGTAGGCAGCTGGTGGCACCGCTTCGTCACCCGCCACAGCGAGGTTCACCACCCGGACGCCCAGGTGAAGCTGGAGGAGATCCAGCAGCTGCTGGGCATCTGGTTCCGCGCCCTGGGCGGCGACGGCGCCCTGGAGGTGGCCGGCGCCGACGCCACCGAGATGAACGTGCGCCGAAACCTGCTGCAGCGGGTGGCCGGCACCCACCGCAGGTTCCACCTGGCCTGGCTGGACGAGAACGCCCTGCGCCTGCCACCGGCAATCGACGCCTTTCCCGAAAGGAGTCTCAACCGCGACCTCTACCTCTGGCTGGCGGCCCTGGCGGCCATGGGACACGGCGCGGAACGGGCGCCGTGGTTCCTCCACAACCAGCAGCTCACCCTCGCCGCCCTGGAGCGGTGGCCCGGCCTGTGGGAGAAGTACCAGGCGCTGGTGCGTGCCCACCTGCAGCAGCGCCCCCATCCCGGCCGCCTGCCACCCGATGAACGGGAACAGGAGCTGGCCATCCGCGAGGCCCTGGTGGAGCCCGGCAGCCAGGAACGGTTGCCCCCCGCCGGGCGGCCGCCGGCCCCGGTGCCCCTGTGGCTCCATCCCAACCCGCCCGCGCCCACGGTGATGCCGGCGGTGGAGCCGCCGCGCGACCCGGAGGCCACCGGTGGACGTACCCGGGAGCTGGAAGAGGTTCCCCGCAAGCAGACGGAACAGGCGGAACAGCCCGAGAGCGACCGCGGCCTGATCACAGTGCGCATGGAGAACATCTTCTCCTGGGGCGAGCACGTCCACGTGGACCGGGGCACCGAGGACGAGGAGGACGAGACCCGCGCCGACGAGGTGGCCCGCGACCTCGACAAGATCAGCGTCACCCGCCATGGCAAGGCGGCCAAGACCCGGCTCAAGTTCGACCTGGACCTGCCCTCGGAGTCGGAAGACGACCAGGTGGTCAACGACGGCATCCTGCTGCCCGAGTGGCACTGGAAGCAGCGGCGACTCATCCCCGACCACTGCCGCGCCGTGGAGCTGGTGGCCGCCGACGCCGAGCCCGTGCCCCTGCCCGAGCGGCTGAAGAAGACCGCCACCAAGCTGAGGAACCAGTTCCAGGCACTGGCCCCGGCACGCATCTGGTACAAGGCCCGGCCCGACGGCTCGGAGGTGGACCTGGACGCCTACCTGCGCTACCGCACCGACCGCGCCAGCGGCTGTGACGTGCCCGCCGACAACCTCTACCGCGAGATGCGTGCGGGCGCCCGGGATCTCGCCTGCCTGCTGCTGGCGGACCTCTCCCTCTCCACCGACACCTGGATCGACGACCACACCCGCGTACTGGACGTGATCCAGGACAGTCTCTACCTCTTCGCCGAGAGCCTGGCCGCCACCGGCGACCAGTTCGGCATCTACGGCTTCTCCTCGCGCAAGCGCGATCCCATCCGCATTCACTTGGTGAAGCATTTCGACGAAGGCTACGGCGGCCGGGTGCGCGGCCGCATCGCCGCCCTCAAGCCGGGCTACTACACCCGCCTCGGCGCCGGCATCCGCTACGCCACCGAGGTGCTCAAGGCGCAGGGGGCCGGCCGGCGGCTGCTGCTCATTCTCACCGACGGCAAGCCCAACGACTTGGACCAGTACGAGGGGCGCTACGGTATCGAGGACACCCGCCACGCCGTGCAGGCGGCGCGCAACCTCGGCTTCCACCCCTTCTGCGTCACCATCGACGAGAAGGGCAACGACTACCTGCCCCACCTCTTCGGCAGCACCGGCTTCGTGGTGATCCGCAATCCCGCCGAGCTGCCGGCGGAACTGCCGCTGCTCTACGCCCGTCTCACCGCGCAACCGTAAACCTCTGCTGACAGCCGCAATGCCATCCCGGCTTCCCGTCAAACAGGTCCTGCCCCGCCTCGAGGCCGCCCTGGCCCGCGGCCATGCGGTGCTCTCCGCCCCGCCCGGCTCGGGCAAGACCACCCGGGTGCCCCTGGCCCTGCTGGAGGCGCCCTGGCTGGCAGGCCGGAAGATCCTGGTGCTGGAGCCCCGCCGCCCCGCCGCGCGCATGGCCGCCCGCTTCATGGCGGGCCTGCTGGGCGAGGAGGTGGGGGAGACGGTGGGCTACCGCATGCGCATGGAGCGGCGGGGCTCCAGCAC
>JALWGP010000160.1 GCA_027038775.1 Sedimenticola sp.
AAGGCCGCCGAGGGCTTCGCCCGCTCCGGCGGCACCACGGTGGAGCAGCTGGGCCGGATGAAGACCGACAAGGGCGAGTGGCTGGTCCACGAGGTGGAGGAGAAGGGCAGGCCCGCCGCCGAGCTGCTCCCCGCCATCGCCGAGCAGGCCCTCAACCGTCTGCCCATCCCCAAGCGCATGCGCTGGGGCAGCTCCGAGGCGCAGTTCGTGCGCCCGGTCCACTGGCTGCTCTTCAAGCACGGTGACGAAGTGGTGCCCTGCACCCTGCTGGATGCCGCCGCCGGCGACACCACCCGGGGTCACCGCTTCCACCATCCCGAGCCCATCCCGGTGGAGCAGGCGATGGACTACGCCCGCCTGCTCGAGGAGAAAGGGAAAGTGATCGCTCACTTCGACACCCGCCGGGAGAAGATCCGCGCGCAGGTGGAGAAAGCGGCGGAGACCCTCGGCGGCACCGCCGGGATCGATCCCGCCCTGCTGGACGAGGTGACAGCGCTCAACGAGTGGCCGGTGGCCATCACCGGCAGTTTCGAGGAGCGGTTCCTGGAGGTTCCCCAGGAAGCGCTTATCCTCACCATGAAGAAGAACCAGAAGTACTTTCCGCTCTTCGATGCCGCCGGAAGGCTGATGAACCACTTCATCACCATCGCCAACATCGAGAGTCCCAAGCCGGAAGTGATCGCCGAAGGCAACGAGCGGGTGATCCGCCCACGCCTGGCCGATGCCATGTTTTTCTGGGAGCAGGACGGCAAGCAGCGGCTGGAGGACCACCTGGAATCCCTCAAGACGGTGGTCTTCCAGCAGAAGCTGGGGACCATGTACGACAAGTCGGTGCGGGTGGCGGAGCTGGCCCGCTGGATCGCCGGACAGAGCGGTGGCGACCCCGATCTCGCCCACCGCGCCGGCATGCTCAGCCGCTGCGACCTCATGACCCACATGGTGGGCGAGTTCCCCGACATGCAGGGCATCATGGGCCGCTACCAGGCCCTGCGCGACGGGGAACCGGAGGAGCTGGCACAGGCCATGGAGGAATTCTACCTGCCCCGCTTCTCCGGTGACCGCCTGCCGGAGACCCCCACCGGCACCGCCCTCTCCCTGGCGGAGAAGGCCGACACCCTGGTGGGCATCTTCGGCATCGGCATGAAGCCCACCGGCGACAAGGACCCCTTTGCCCTGCGCCGCGCCGCACTGGGCCTGCTGCGTATCCTGAGTGAGCATTCACTTACCATTCCGCTGCGGGAACTGCTGGAGGGTGCCCGGGACGCGCTGGCCGACCGGCTGAGCGAGGCCGACGTGGTGGACGAGGTGCACGCCTTCCTCATAGAGCGGCTCAAGGGGATGCTGGCCGAGCAGGGCGTGACGCCCCAGCTCTTCGAAGCCGTGGCGGCGGTGGAACCTTCCACCCTGCCCGACTTCCTCGCCCGGGTGGAGGCAGTGCGGGGCTTCCTCGAGCTGCCCGAGGCCGAGGCACTGGCGGCGGCCAACAAGCGCATCCGCAACCTCCTGCGCAAGGTGGAAGAGGAGATTCCCGGCGAGGTGGATCCCGGCCTCCTGCAGGAGGCGGAGGAAAAGGCCCTCTCCGAGGCCCTGGCGGAAAAGGAGGCGGCCGTGGAACCACTGCTGAAGAAGGGGGACTACACCGCCGCCCTGCGTGAACTGGCTGGGCTGCGCGACACCGTGGACCGCTTCTTCGACGAGGTGATGGTGATGGACGAGAACCCGGGGCTGCGGCGCAACCGGTTGGCATTGCTCAACCGGCTCCATGGCCTCTTCCGCCGGGTGGCGGACATTTCGCGGTTGCAGTAAGGTTGTCGCACTTCCCACGGCCTTGGACAAGGAAGCCCGCGGTCGCCGGCGGGACGTCGGAGGCCAGGAATGGCCGACGCCGAACGTACAGGGATGTACTCCAGTGCTCCCGCCCGCCACTCCCGGGCTTCCATGGCACGGCGGTGGAAATCGGACACCCCGGATCCAACGAGATGAGTACAAACCACGACTCCTGGCAACAGATGATGGCGGCCGTGCAGGCCTTCCACGACAAGCACGACTTCAAGAACACCGGCGGCGAGGAACTCACCTACCGCGTGGCCCTCATGGCCGAGGAGCTGGGCGAGATCTCCTCCTGCGTGACCAAGGGTAAGAGTAAGCACTTACTTGCAGAAGAGGTGGCCGACCTGCTCATCCTGCTCATGGGCACCGGCATCGCCGCCGGCTTCGACCTCAACCAGGCCTTCTGGGAGAAGATGGAGAAGCTGATGCAGCGCGAGTCACGCATGGTCGACGGCCGCATCCGCGTCTCCGAGTTCCGGGACATGGAATGAGCGAGCGCTACATCATTCTCGACCGGGACGGGGTCATCAACCAGGACTCCGATGACTACATCAAGGGCCCCGAGGAGTGGATCCCCATTCCCGGCAGCCTCGAGGCCATCGCCCGCCTCAACCACGCCGGCTACTCGGTGGCGGTGGCCACCAACCAGTCGGGCATCGCCCGTGGCCTCTTCGACGAGCGCGAGCTCGACGCCATGCACCAGAAACTCCACAGGGAGCTGGCCCGGCTCGGCGCTCACGTGGATCTCATCGCCTGGTGTCCCCACGGACCGGACGACGGCTGTGACTGCCGCAAGCCGGCTCCAGGGCTCTACCGGCAGATCGCCCGGCGGTGGAACCAGCCACTGGAGGGCATGCCCATCGTCGGCGACAGCCTGCGCGACCTGCAGGCGGCCAGGACGGTGGGAGCCCGGCCCATCCTGGTGCGCACCGGCAAGGGGCGTCGGACCGAGGCAGAACTGGAAGATCCCACCCTCCCCGTGTTCGACGATCTCGCCCAGGTGGCCGCCTGGCTGACCTCGGGTGAAGGAACAGCGCCGTGATCCTGGTCCGATCGCTGCTCTACTTCCTGGCCATGGTGGGCACCATTCTCGTCTTCGGGCTCGCCATGTGCACCGTTGGCCGCCTCTTTCCCCTCCCCACCCGCGACCGCTGGGGAGGCGCCTGGGGGCACACCAATCTCTGGCTCATGAAGCGGATCCTCAGCCTGGACTACCGCGTGGAAGGGATCGAAAACCTGCCCCGGGACGCGGCCATCGTCATGAGCAAGCACCAGTCCACCTGGGAGACCATCGCCCTGAAGGCGATCCTCAAGCCTGAACAGTCCTGGGTATTGAAAAGGGAACTGATGTGGATTCCCGTTTTCGGTTGGGCGCTGGCCAGCGTGCCCACCATTCCCATCGACCGCAAGGCCGGACGCAAGGCGGCAAAACAGATCGTGGAGCGGGGAACCGAGCTGCTAAGACAGGGTCGGCTGGTGATCATCTTCCCGGAAGGAACCCGCACCAAGCCGGGAGAACGCCACCGATACGGGATCGGTGGCGGTCTGCTGGCGGAGAAATCGGGCTACCCGGTGGTACCCATCGCCCACAATGCGGGGGTCTTCTGGCCGCGGCGGAGCCTGCTCAAGTATCCCGGCACCATCCAGGTGGTGGTGGGTGAAGCCATCGAGAACAGGGGCAAAAAGGCTTCCGAGATCACACGGGAGGTGGAGGCCTGGATCGAGTCGAAAATGGAGGAGCTGCCCCGCTCCAGGGCACCTTCCGGAAAAAGTTGATCACATTTTATCCACAGGATGGCGTTCCTGTGGATAACTTTTCCTAGACGTCCAGATTCTCCACCGAGAGGGCGTTTGTCTCAATGAATTCCCTTCTCGGCTCCACTTCATCGCCCATCAGCGTAGTAAATACCTCGTCTGCCCCCACTGCATCCTCGATACGCACCTGGAGCAGGCGCCTCGTTTCCGGGTTCATGGTAGTTTCCCACAGCTGCTCGGGATTCATCTCACCCAGCCCCTTGTAGCGCTGGATGTGCTGCCCGCGGCGGCCCTCGGCCATGAGCCAGTCCAGCGCCTCGCCGAAGCTGGCCACCGGCTGCTCCTTCTCCCCGCGGCGGATGTAGGCGCCCTCCTCGATGAGGCCGTGCAGCTTCTCACCCACCGACTTGAGCTTCTGGTAGTCGGCACTGTGGAAGAACTCCAGGGGGAGCTCGCGCCGGTTCTCGATGCCGTGGGTGGCGTGGACGATGGCAATGGCCTGGGGACGACCCTCCTCGCCCCAGA
>JALWGP010000161.1 GCA_027038775.1 Sedimenticola sp.
GGGCATGTCGATACCATTGGAAGACCTGTGTGCGCTCAAAACCAGGCGCCCCCATGGGTCGATCGACCCATGGGGGAAAAGGGTGAAACCGCCTGGCGCGAAGGACCAGGATCAAACAATACAATCTAGGGAATCGGAGCATGAGGGTGAGTCGGGCTTTTCCTTTCACGGCATGGAGCTTGTGGCTGTTGCTGCTGGCGGGCGCCTTGTCGGTGGCGCACGCGGAGAACCTGGAGGGCTACCGCCTGGCGGCGGACGACCAGATCACCATCATCGTCTTCGGCGAACCCGACCTGAGCATGGAACGGGTCCGCATCGCCCCCAACGGCACCATCTCCATGCCGCTCATCGGCCAGGTCAAGGTGGCCGGCCTCACCGCGGCGGAAGCCGAGCAGAAGATCACCGCGCTGCTCAAAGACGGCTACCTCAAGAAACCCGCAGTCACCGTCTCGGTGGCCGAATACCGCCTCTTCTACGTCACCGGCGAGGTGAAGAAACCCGGCGGCTACAGTTACCGCGACGGCCTCACCGTGCACAAGGCGGTCTCACTGGCCGGTGGTTTCACCGAGCGGGCCGCGCGCAACAAGATCTCCATCACGCACGAAGGCAGCAAAACGCCGGTCAAGGGGGTGAAACTCACCGACCCGGTCCGCCCCGGCGACGTGATCAACGTGCAGGAAAGCTTCTTCTAACTCCAGCGACGACAACGACATGAAGGATCTCCACCCCCAGCAACGGACTGCCACCATCGTCACGCCCGAAGCCGTCGACGCCGCACTGGAGGACGAAGAGACCATCGACCTGGCCCAGTACTGGCGCACCATCCGCCGCCACAAGTGGGGCATCCTCAGCATCACCCTGCTGGCGCTCATCGTCGGCCTGCTCTATGCCATCTCCGCCACGCCCATCTACAAGGCCAAGACCGTGCTGCTGGCCGATCCCATCCAGCCCAACGTGGACAGCCAGAACCAGTACGTCAACACCGCCCTGGTCTACCTCTTCTACGAGACCCAGTACGAGATCATCAAATCCCGCTCGGTGGCGGAGAAGGCGGTGGACAAGCTCGGCCTGGTGGAGAAGCAGCGCCGCAAGCAGCGTGAGCAGGAAACCGCCCAACCGGAAGCGCCCCGGAATTTCCTGGAGCAGATCAAGGCGTGGAAGCAGGCGGTGGCCGACTGGCGCCAGTGGCTGCCGCTGGACATCGCCCCCGAGGAGGAGACGCAGGAGCCCACCGACCAGCAGCTGCGCCGCCAGCTGGCCGCCCGGATCCAGGCCAACCTGGAGGTCAAGGGCGGCAAGCAGAGCGAGATCATCAACGTCAGCTACCAGTCGCCCGATCCCAGGGAGGCGGCTGACGTGGCCAACGCCATCGCCGACGCCTACATGGAGTTCAGCCTGGACGCCCGGCTCAAGGGCGCCAAGAAGACCGCCACCTGGCTCAACGAGCAGCTGGCCGAGCTGCGCCGCAAGCTGCGCGAATCGGAGGCCGCGCTGGAGGCCTATCAGAAGAGCCACGGCCTGGTGGACAGCAGCCAGCAGCAGCAGATCGCCAGCACCCGGCTCTCCACCCTCAACGCCGAGCTGATCAAGGCGCAGACCCAGCGCAGCGAGGCCGAGATCCTCTACAACCAGGTGAAGGCCCTCAAGGGCAAGCGGGGCGACTACGCCTCCCTCGGCCCCGTGCTCAACAGCCCCTCGGTACGGACCCTGGTGCAGGAAGAGAGCAAGCTGGCGCGCAGGGTGAAGGAGCTCTCCGAGCGTTACGGCGAGAAGCACCCCAAGATGATCGCCGCCCGCTCCGACCTGAACGAGGCCCGCCGCGCCCTGCAGCGCGAGATCAACAAGGTGGTGGACAACATCGCCAAGAAGTATCGCATCGCCCTCGCCCAGGAACAGAAGATCCAGCGCCTGATCCGGCAGCAGCAACAGGAGATCAGCGAGCTCAAGGGCGCCAACTTCGAACTGGCCCGCCTGGAGCGCGAGGTGGAGAACAACCGCCGCATCTACGAGACCTTCCTCGCCCGCTTCCAGGAGGCCGACGTCTCCGAGAAGTACGACGCCACCAACGTGCGCATCATCGACCCGGCCACGGTGCCCGAAACCCCCTACAAGCCCAAGAAGTCCCTCATCATCGCCGTCTCGGTGGCCCTGGGCCTCTTCCTGGGCGTGCTCGTCGCCTTCCTGCGCGAGGCACTGGACAACACCTTCAAGACCACCGACAACATCGAGGAGAAGCTGGGCATCCCCACCCTCGGCCTGGTGCCCCTGGTGAAGCGGCGCGGCCGGGTGAACCCCGAGTCCCGCTTCCTCGCCGACCCGCGTTCCCAGTTCTCGGAGAACATCAACAACATTCGAACCGGCATCCTCTTCTCCAACGTGGACCATCCGCCCCAGGTGATCCTCATCACCTCCGCCTCGGGCTCCGAGGGCAAGTCCACCCTGGCCGCCAACCTGGCCGCCTCGCTGGGCCAGCTCGACCGCACCCTGCTGCTGGAGGCCGACCTGCGCAAGCCCAGCCTGGCCAACACCCTGAAGCTGCAGCGCAAGCCCGGCCTCTCCGACCTGGTGGCCAACCGCACCGACATGGCCCACTTCAAGGTACCCATGGTGGGCAACGACAAGGGCAGCTTCTACGCCATCCCCTGCGGCACCCTGCCGCCCAACCCGCTGGAGCTGCTCTCCTCCGAGCACTTCCGCGCCCTGCTCAAGCGCCTGCGCGGCCAGTTCCGTTACATCGTCGTCGACGCGCCCCCGGTGCTGGCGGTGAGCGACGCCGCCGTGCTCGGCCAGGAGGCCGACAGCGTGATCCTCGCGGTCAAGGCCGAATCCACCACCGTCAAGGCGGCGCGCGAGGCCATCTCGCGCCTGCACAAGGCCCACGTGCGGATCACCGGCGCCGTGCTCACCCAGGCCGAACCCAAGCGCATGGCCTACTACGGCGGCCACTACTACCACTCCAGCTACTACGGCTACAAGGCGCCCAAGGGCGAGGCGGCCTGACCATGCTGATGCGCACCCCCTTTCCGCCGCCCATGGTCGACATGCACAGCCACATCCTGCCGGGCGTGGACGACGGCGTCTCCAGCCTCAACGACGCCCTGGCCATGCTGCGCCTGGCGGTGAAGGACGGCGTGATGATGCAGGTGCTCACCCCCCACGTCCACGTGCAACGCTACCCCGGGAACAGCCGCGAGCGGCTGGAGGCGCGGTTCCGGGAATTCCAGGACGTGGTGCGCGGCGTGGCCATCCCCATCGACCTGCACCTGGCCGGCGAAGTGCGCATCTGCCCCGAAGTGCGTGACATGGTGGAAAGGGACCAGATCCCCTGGCTGGGCGAATGGGCCGGGCACAAGACCTTCCTGCTCGAATTCCCCATGAACAGCCTGCCCGTGGGCAGCGAGAACCTGGTACTCTGGCTGCGCAAGGCGGGCACCCTGCCCGTCATCGTCCACCCCGAGCGCAACCTGGTCTTCCAGAAGTACCCCGAGAAGCTGCGCCCCTTCCTGGAGATGGACTGCCCGCTGCAGATCACCGCCGGCAGCCTCATTGGCCGCTTCGGCCGGCCCGCCCAGAAGCTCGCCGTCCGGCTGCTCAAGGAGGACCGCGTGAGCGCCATCGCCAGCGACGCCCACAACCTGCGCTACCGCCCCCCCAACCTTGCCAAGGGCGTCAAGGCCGCCGCCAAGCACGTGGGCAGGCAGCGCGCCGCGGAACTGGTCACCAGCGACGTCTTCGACCTGCTCATGGGCGACCGGCACCGCATCGCCAGCTGACCGCGTTATTGTAGGAGGCCCGCCCCCGGGCCGAATTTGCCTCCTCTGTGGGAGGCCCGCCTCCGGGCCGAATTTCACCCCTCTGTGGGAGGCCCGCCCTCGGGCCGAATCAAAAATTCGCGGCGAGGGCGCCGCTCCTACCCCCCTGTAGGAGGCCCGCCCTCGGGCCGAACTCAAAAAAATTCGCGGCGGGGGCGCCGCTCCTACGGCCGGGGGATCAAGGCGATTTGTAGGAGGCCCGCCCCCG
>JALWGP010000162.1 GCA_027038775.1 Sedimenticola sp.
CCATGTCTTTCACCCCCGGGGCGCGCGAGCTGATCCGCAGCTATGCCTGGCCCGGCAACGTGCGCGAACTGGAGAACGCCATCGAGCGGGCGGCCATCCTCGCCAACGGGGACCTGGTGGAGGCGGGCCGGCTGGGCCTTCCCCAGGAGGGG
The DNA here is from genome assembly GCA_027038775.1 of Sedimenticola sp. Taxonomy (GTDB): domain Bacteria; phylum Pseudomonadota; class Gammaproteobacteria; order Chromatiales; family Chromatiaceae; genus Thiolapillus. The sequence goes on from JALWGP010000162.1 coordinate 153, forward strand.
CAGCAACCGGCCTCCGGCGCCGACCTCTCGCTCGACGATTACTTCCGCCGCTTCGTGCTCGAGCACCAGGACCGGCTCACCGAAACCGAGCTGGCCCGCCAGCTCGGCATCAGCCGCAAGACCCTGTGGCAACGCCGCCAGAAGCTCGGCATCCCGCGAACCGGTGGCGCGGGCAGATCCTGACCCGGGAACCCCCGGCACCCCCTGTTACCAAACCACCCACCCCTGTTACCAAAGGTAACACCTCGCTTCCCAAGCTTGCCGATACTGTGATCTATCTCACTGATTTTTCTTGATTTGAATCAATGGGCACACTCCTTGCTCCCCTGCCTTCGGTTGCGCCGCGCCGCGGCCACCGAAAAAACAACCCACCGTCCAAGTACAAGGGAGACATCCACATGAGCAAGCACGCTTCCTACTGGAAGGCGAACCTGCGACTGGTCATCACCTGCCTGGTGATCTGGTTCGTGGTCTCGTTCGGGTTCGGCATCCTCCTGGCGGAACCGCTCAATGCGATCCGCATCGGAGGCTACAAGCTGGGCTTCTGGTTCGCCCAACAGGGCTCCATCTACACCTTCGTGGCCCTGATCTTCTTCTACGCATGGCGCGTCAACAAGCTGGATCAGGAATTCGGCGTCCACGAAGACTGAGAGGGGAAAATCCATGGATCTGCAAACACTCACCTATATCGTAGTGGGCGCCACCTTCGCCCTCTACATCGGCATCGCCATCTGGGCGCGAGCGCGCACCACCGGCGACTTCTACGTGGCGGGCAAGGGCGTGCCGCCGGTTCTCAACGGCATGGCGACGGCCGCAGACTGGATGTCGGCCGCTTCCTTCATCTCCATGGCCGGCCTCATCGCCTTCTTCGGCTATGGCGGCTCGGTCTTCCTCATGGGCTGGACGGGCGGCTACGTGCTGCTGGCCATGCTGCTGGCCCCCTACCTGCGCAAGTACGGCAAGTACACGGTGCCCGAGTTCATCGGCGACCGTTACTACGGCCAGTCGGCGCGCATCCTGGCGGTCATCTGCCTGATCATCGCCTCGGTGACCTACGTCATCGGCCAGATGAAGGGGATCGGGGTGGCCTTCTCCCGTTTCCTGGAGACCGACTATGACACCGGCCTCTACATCGGCATGGGCATCGTCTTCATCTACGCGGTGATGGGGGGCATGAAGGGCATCACCTACACCCAGATCGCCCAGTACTGCGTGCTCATCTTCGCCTACACGGTGCCGGCGGTCTTCATCTCCATGCATCTGACCGGCAACCCCATCCCGCAGATCGGCCTGGGCAGCAAAATGGCGGACGGCTCGGGGCTCTACCTGCTCGACAAGCTGGACGCCACCCTCAAGGATCTGGGCTTCGGCACCTACACCGACAAGGTGCGCCTCAGCACGTTCAACATGTTCGTCTACACCATGTCCCTGATGATCGGGACCGCCGGCCTGCCCCACGTCATCATGCGCTTCTTCACCGTTCCCCGCGTGAAGGACGCCCGGGCCTCGGCCGGCTGGGCGCTGGTCTTCATCGCCCTGCTCTACACCGTGGCACCCGCCGTGGGCGCCATGGCCCGCATGAACCTGATGGACACCATCCAGCCCGCGCCCGGCCAGTGGCTCGAGGTGGATCAGCGTCCGACCTGGTTCAGGAACTGGGAGAAGACCGGCCTGCTCAAGTTCGAGGACAAGAACGGCGACGGCCGCATCCAGTACGTGGCCGACAAGGAAAAGAACGAGATGGTGAAGGTGGACCGGGACATCATGGTGCTGGCCAACCCCGAGATCGCCAAGCTGCCCAACTGGGTCATCGCCCTGGTGGTGGCCGGCGGCCTGGCGGCGGCACTCTCCACCGCGGCGGGGCTGCTGCTGGCCATCGCCTCCTCCATCTCGCACGACCTGCTGAAGGGGGTCTTCGCGCCCAACATCTCGGAGAAATCGGAACTGCTGGCCAGCCGCATCGCCATGGCCCTGGCCATCGCCGCCGCGGGATACCTGGGCCTCCATCCGCCGGATTTCGCCGCCGGCACCGTGGCCCTGGCCTTCGGCCTGGCCGCCAGCTCCATCTTCCCGGCGCTGATGATGGGGATCTTCTCCAAGAACATGAACAAGGCGGGCGCCATGGCCGGCATGCTGGCCGGCATCGGCATCACCCTGTTCTACGTGTTCCAGCACAAGGGGATCTTCTTCGTCGCCGACTGGAAGTACCTGGAGAGCTGGGGAACCAACTGGTTCCTGGGCGTGGAGCCCAACGCCTTCGGCGCCATCGGCGCGGTGGTCAACTTCGCCGTGGCCTTCCTCGTGGCCAAGGTGACCGCGCCTCCGCCGGAGCACATCCAGCACATGGTGGAAGACATCCGCGTACCCGCGGGTGCCGAGGCCGCCGTGGCCGCTCACTGAGCGGCGCAGACGGGGTCCCTTCGGGGACCCTGCATGAAAAAGCCCCGCTCCGGCCCTGGAGCGGGGCTTTTCTTTTTCGGCGGGAAAGGATCAGATAGCCACGTAGGTCCAGCCCTGCTTGAGGCGGTCCACCACGAAACCCACCGCCGAGGGTGCCACCTCGGCCTCCTCCACCAGCTTGACCGCCTGGCCCTTCTTCCTGAGGTTGAACAGGGTGTTGTTGCAGGCCACGAAGTGGAGGGAGGCGTAGCGCGCCTTGAGCGCCCGGATCTCGCCCGCCACCGGCGAGGTGGTGGCCCGCAGCAGGTCCACCCCGCCGGCACTGGTCACCACGTAGACCTCGGTGCCCCGGCTGCGGTAGGTCTCCAGCAGAACACGCGCCTTCTCCAGCACGGCCCGGAACTTGGCCGGGTCCGATTCCCCCAGGTAGAGCAGCACCTTCGAGGGATCACTGCGAACGTCCGCCAGCCGGAAGCCCTCCACGGCGGGCGCACCCGGGTCGGAAAGCCACCAGCCTCCCGTGAAGGCGGCCGCCGCAAGCACCGCCACGCCCGCCACCCGTTTCAGCCCGCCGCCACCCGCGGCGGAGGGGCGCTCACGGCCGTCCTGCAAGGGGTAGGCGTAGTTGAGCAGATCCTTGATGCGGCGGATGTCGCACAGTTCGGCGGTGAGACGGGAATCCCCGTTCAGTTCGTCCAGCAGCCTTTCATGCTCCTCCGGCCCGAGCTCGTTGTCGGCCAGGGCGTGCAGCTGCTCCAGCTTCCGGTTCTCTTCTCTGTCCATCACTTCACCCTTCTCAACAGCGGTTGGCGCACCTCGCGCGGCGCCTGCAGGTGCAGCAGTTCATCGCGCAGCGCCCTGCGCGCGCGGCTCAGGCGACTCATCACGGTGCCGATGGGAATCTCCAGGATCTCCGCCACCTCGGCGTAGCGGCACTCTTCCAGGTCCACGAGGGTCACCACCTCGCGCTGGCCCACCGGCAGACGCGCCACCGCGGCCCGCACCCGGTCGGCCAGCTGCTGCCGTTCGAGCCGCGAATCGGGTCCCTCTTCCAGGTCCGGCGGCACCTCGTCCAGGTCGGTGGTGGCCTTCATTCTCCGCAGGTGTTCCATCCAGCAGTTGTGCAGGATGCGGAACAGCCAGGCCTCCAGCCGTTCCGGGTCCTTGAGCTGCTGGCGTTTCTCCCAGGCGCGCGCCAGGCACTCCTGGACCAGGTCGTCCGACAGCATGGCGTCCCCCGTCCAGGCCAGCGCCAGTCGAAACAGGCGGTTTCGCTGTTCCCTGAAGCGCTTCTTCAGGGTCAGCGAAATGCAGAACTCGATCATTTTCTCACTCCTCCCGCCCATGAAGATGCACCAGCTCCGCCCTTTATTCCACTGCTGGAGAAAAAAAATTTTTCCCGGAATAAAGCGCGTTTCCGCCCCGTCTTGCCAGGGAACCACAACCACACGGGAGACGAAGAC
>JALWGP010000163.1 GCA_027038775.1 Sedimenticola sp.
CCGCCAGCCCCCGCGCCACGCCGCCGGCCACGTAGCCGGCGAGGATGATCCAGTTGGGAACCGGCGAGATGAGCAGCTCCTCGATGTGGCGCTGGTACTTGGCCTGGAAGAAGCTGGAGACGGTGTTGGCGTAGCTGTTGGCGATCACCGCCATGAGGATGAGGCCCGGCACGATGAACTCCCGGTAGCCGTAGCCGTCCATCTCGCCGATGCGCTCGCCGATGAGGTTGCCGAAGATGATGAAGTAGAGGGTGGTGGTGATGGCCGGCGGCAGGATGGTCTGCACCCAGATGCGGACGAAGCGCAGCACCTCCTTGATCACCAGGGTGGAGAAGGCCACCCAGTAGCGGTGGTGCGCGCTCATGCCGCCTGCTCCCGCTTGCGCTTCACCCGGTCCATGAAGAACTGCTCCAGCCGGTTCTGCTTGTTGCGCATGGAGAGCACCTCGATGCCCTGCCCGTCCAGCCACTGGAAGAGGCCATTCAGGGTCTGCTCCTGCTCCAGCACCGCCTCCAGGGTGTAGGGATCGTGCAGCGACAGCTTCACCGGCGCGCCCGCCGGCAGCCGCTCCAGGGGCCGGCGCAGGGTGAGCAGGAAGGACTGGCGGTGGAGCCGGTGCAGCAGTTCCTGCATGGTGCTGTTCTCCACGATGCGGCCCTCGTCGATGATGGCGATGGTGCGGCAGAGGTTCTCTGCCTCCTCCAGGTAGTGGGTGGTGAGGATAATGGTGGTGCCGGCGCGGTTGATCTCCTGCATGAAGGCCCACATGCTGCGGCGGATCTCGATGTCCACGCCGGCGGTGGGCTCGTCCAGGATCATCAGCGGCGGCTCGTGCACCAGGGCGCGGGCGATCATCAGGCGCCGTTTCATGCCGCCCGAGAGGCTGCGCGCCTGCACCCGGCGGCGGCCCCACAGGTCCAGCTCCTTCAGCACCCGGCGCGCCTTGTCGTAGGCGACGCGGCGGGGAATGCCGTAGTAGCCCGCCTGGTTGATGACGATCTCCTCCACCGGCTCCCACTGGTTGAAGTTGAACTCCTGGGGCACCAGGCCGATGCGGCGCTTCACCTCCTGGGGCGCACGGTCCAGGTCGTGGCCAAAGACCTCCACGCGGCCCGAGCTCTTGCGCACCAGGGAGGCGAGGATGCCGATGGCGGTGGACTTGCCCGCGCCGTTGGGGCCCAGCAGGGCGAAGAAGTCCCCCGCCTCCACCTTCAGGTCGATCCCCTTGAGGGCCTCGGTGCCGTTGGCGTAGGTCTTGCGCAATCCTTCCAGGGTTACCGCGTTGGTCATGGCGTGGTCTTCGGAAAAACGGAAGAGGGTATTGTCCACGGAAACGGGCCCCGGCTCCACGGGCCTGTTAGAATTCAAGGATCCCGCCGCGAATCTTCAGGGTTCGGCCCGGGGGCGCCGCTCCTACGGATTGGCAACCACCACGGGCCGTCATGCAACAGAAACTGCTCCACATGCTCCAGCTCCAGGACCGCCTGAACCGCCAGATCGATCCCGGCTGGCTGGAGGCGGGCCACGCCTGGTACCGCGCCATCTGGGTGGAGGCGGCGGAGCTCATGGAACACTACGGCTGGAAGTGGTGGAAGGCCCAGGAACACGATCTGGAACAGATCCGCCTGGAGCTCATCGACATCTGGCACTTCGGCCTCAGTGCCGAGCTGGTGCGCTGCGGCGGGGACCTGGAGGCCGCCGCCCGGGCCATGCTGGCGCAGATGGAGGTCGACGCCCACGCCGAGACCGACTTCCGCGCCAACGTGGACGCCCTGGCGCTCCACGCCCTCACCCACCGCTGCCTGGGCATGCCCCCCTTCCTCGCCCTGCTGGAGGCGGCCGGCACCGGCTTCGACGACCTCTACCGCATCTACGTGGGCAAGAACGTGCTCAACCGCTTCCGCCAGGACCACGGCTACAAGGAGGGAACCTACGTAAAGACCTGGGCGGGACGCGAGGACAACGAGCACCTGGCGGAGCTGGCCGCCGCCCTGCCATCCGAGGGTGCCACCTTCGAGGCGGAACTCTACGAGGCGCTGGAAGCGAGATACCCGGGGTAGTTCACCACACTCAAACCTGCCGCCGCACCTCCACCACGTCGGGCACCTGGTTGAGCTTCTCCATCACCCGGCTCAGCTGGGCCACGTCGTTCACTTCCACGGTGAAACGCATGTCGGCGGTCTCCTTGCGGCGGTTGGAGCGGGTCTTCACCCCCAGCACGTCCACCTCCTCGTTGGAGAAGACCGAGGTGATGTCACGCAGCAGCCCCTTGCGGTCGGCGGCGTGGACCTGGATGTCCACCAGGAAGGCGCCCGGCGGCTGGGATTCACTCCAGGCCACGGGAATCAGCCGCTCCCGCTGCTCCTCCTCCAGCCGCTTCACCACGGGACAGTCCCGGCGGTGGATGGTGACCCCGCGCCCGCGGGTGATGTAGCCAATGATGGGGTCGTAGGGCACCGGCTTGCAGCAGCGGGCCATGGTGGTCGCCAGTCCGTCCACCCCCTCCACCACCACCCGGCCGTGGCTGGTGGTGGAACGGCGGGGCCGCTGCGCCGCCTTCTCGACGATCTCCTCCTCGGCGGGGCGCGCCGGCGCCGCCTGCCCGCTGTTGGCCACCTGCACCGCCGAGATCTCGCCGCGGCCGATGGCGGCGTAGAGGTCGTCCACGCTCTTGAGGTTGTAACGCGGCAGCAGCTTCTCCAGGTCGGGCCGGGGCACGCCGAGCCGCTTCACCTCGCGCTCCAGGCTCGACCGGCCCAGCTGTACGTGCTGTTCGAAGTTCTGCTTCTTGAACCACTGCCGGATGCGGTTGCGCGCGCGCGAGGTGACCACGTATCCCGAGCTGGGATTGATCCAGTCGAGGCTGGGTCCCTCGGCCTTGGCGGTGAGGATCTCCACCGTCTGCCCGCTCTCCAGCGGCTGGGTGAGGGGGATCATCCGGCCATCGGCCTTGGCGCCGCGGCAGCGGTGCCCCACTGAGCTGTGGATGGCGTAGGCGAAGTCCACCGCGGTGGCCCCGCGGGGCAGCTCCACCACCCTTCCCTGGGGGGTGAGCACATAGATGCGCCGCGCCTCGAACTCGGCGTCGGAGAGCGGCGCCTCCTGCCCCTCCAGCGGCTGCTCGAGCCAGGCCCGCATCCACTCGATGCGCCGCTCCAGCTCGGCATCGCCCTTGCCACCCTCCTTGTAGCGCCAGTGGGCCGCCACCCCCCGCTCGGCGTGCTCGTGCATCTCGAAGGTGCGGATCTGCACCTCCAGGGGCTTGCCGTCCTCGCCGATCACCGCCGTGTGCAGGGAGCGGTAGCCGTTGGGCTTGGGATGGGCGATGTAGTCGTCGAACTCCCCCGGCACCGGCTGCCAGGCGCCGTGCACCATGCCCAGCACCTCGTAGCACTGGGGCACGGTGTCCACCAGCACCCGCACCGCGCGCACGTCGAAGATCTGGTTGAAGTCCACCCGCTTGCGCTGCATCTTCTTCCAGATGCTGTAGATGTGCTTGGGCCGGCCGCTGATGCGCGCCTCGATGCCGTGCTCCCGGCAGCTCGCCTGCAGCCGCTCAATGACCTGCTGGATAAAGGCCTCGCGCTCGGTGCGCTTCTCCTCCAGGGCGCGGGCGATGGCCTGGTACTCCTGGGGATGGAGAAAACGCAGGGAGAGGTCCTCCAGCTCCCACTTGAGCTGCCAGATCCCCAGGCGGTTGGCCAGGGGCGCGTGGATGCGCTGGGTGATGCCGGCGATGCGCTTCTGCTCGGCCTCGTCCAGGTACTTGAGCACACGCATCAGCTGCAGCCGCCGGGCCAGCACCACCAGCACCACGCGCACGTCGTCGGCCAGCCCAAGCAGCATGCGCCGCAGGTTCTCGCTCTGCTTCTCGTCGGTCTCCCCGCTGCCGGAAACGGCCACGGTGCGGATGCGTGCCAGGTCGCGCAGCATCCGCCGGACC
>JALWGP010000164.1 GCA_027038775.1 Sedimenticola sp.
GGGAAAATTATATCAGGGAATTCCGGCAGGGCGGTTCCGGGACAGGCCGGGGTGGACGCACCGTGATGCAGGAGCGGCGCCCCCGCCGCGAAAGTTTGAAATTCGCCCCGGGGGCGGGCCTCCCACAGCCGGCGTAGGAGCGGCGCCCTCGCCGCGAAGGTTTGAAATTCGGCCCGGGGGCGGGCCTCCTACGTCCGGGTCAGCAGCGGCAGCGCCTCGCCCACGGTGTGGAAAGATCCAAACACCACCACCCGGTCGCCTGGCTCGACCCGTTCCTCCAGGGCCGTCACCGCGGCGGCCACCGAGGGATGCGTCTCACCGGCACGGATCTCCGCCAGCCGGCGGGCGGGTGCACCCCGCTCTCCCGGCAGGGAGGCGAAGTGCCACTGGTCCACCAGCGGTTCCAGGATGCGGATCACCGAGGGGGCGTCCTTGTCCCGCAGCATGCCGAGGAGGGCGAAGGTTCGCCCCGGGCAGGGCCGTTCCTCCAGCGCCCGCGCCAGCACCGTCACCGCGTGGGGGTTGTGGCTCACGTCCAGCAGCCAGGGGACACCCCCACGCTCGATGCGCTGCAACCGCCCCGGCAGCGCCGCCTGCCGCAGCCCTTCCCGGATGGCGGTCTCGTCCACCCGCAGGCGCGCGCCGAGCAGCTCCAGCGCCATGAGCACGCCCGCCGCGTTGTCCAGCTGGTGCCGCCCCGGCAGGGCCGGCGGCGGCAGATCGTCGAATCGGCGCAACCCGCTCCACCAGCTCCAGCCCTCCCCCTGCTCGGCAAGGTGGAAATGGACGCCGTGCCGGTGGAGCGGCGTGCCCAGCGCCGCGGCCACCTCCCCCACCGAGGCCGGCATGTCGGGCGCGCTGAAGACCGCCGGCCGGCCGGGACGGAAGATGCCCGCCTTCTCCCGGCCGATGACCTCGCGGTCGTCGCCCAGCCACGCCTGGTGGTCCAGATCGATGGAGGTGATCATGGCCAGGTCGGCGTCCAGGATGTTCACCGCGTCCAGGCGGCCGCCCAGCCCCACCTCCAGCAGCGCCACCTCCACCCGCTGCCGCGAGAGGATCCACAGGGCCGCCAGGGTGCCGAACTCGAAGTAGGTGAGCAACCGCTCTCCCCGGGCACGGTCCACGGCGTCGAAGGCCTCGAGGAGGGTCTCGTCGGCCACCGGCTCGCCATCGAGGCGGATGCGCTCGTTGTAGCGGACGAGGTGGGGCGAGGTGTAGCTGCCGGTGGAGATGCCGGCCTGTTCCAGGATGGCCTCGAGGAGGGCGATGGTGGAACCCTTGCCGTTGGTGCCGGCGACGGTGACCACGGTGATCCCCTCCAGGGGAGCGTCGAGGCGCCGCCACACCGAGGCGACCCGCTCGAGGCCGAGGTCGATGGCGCGCGGGTGGAGCCGCTCCTGCCAGCGGAGCCACTCCTCCAGCGTGGAGAATCTCACTGGTTGGCGTGGTTGAGGATGGTGAGGAGGTTATGGATCCGGTCACGCAGCTCGCTGCGCGGCACGATCATGTCGATGGCGCCGTGCTCGAGGAGGAACTCGCTGCGCTGGAAGCCTTCCGGCAGCTTCTCGCGCACCGTCTGCTCGATGACCCGCGGACCGGCGAAACCAATCAGCGCCCCCGGCTCGGCGATGTTCACGTCCCCCAGCATGGCCAGGCTGGCGGAGACGCCGCCCATGGTGGGATCGGTGAGCACCGAGATGAAGGGAACCCCCTCCTGCGCCATGCGCTTGAGCACCGCCGAGGTCTTGGCCATCTGGAAGAGGGAGAAGAGGGACTCCTGCATGCGCGCCCCGCCACTGGCGGAGAAGCAGACGTAGGGGATGCGCTTCTCCAGGGCCACGTTGGCACCGCGCACGAAGCGCTCGCCCACCACCGAGCCCATGGACCCCCCCATGAACTTGAACTCGAAGGCAGCGGCCACCAGGGGCATCTCCTTCAGCGCCCCCTCGATGACGATGAGGGCATCCTTCTCACCGGTGGCCTTCTGCGCCTGGGCCAGGCGGTCCTTGTACTTCTTGGAGTCCTTGAACTTGAGGGGATCCTGGGCCTGCAGCCCGCCGCCGACCTCCCGGCGCGGCTCCTTGTCCAGGAAGAGGTCCAGCCGCCGCCGCGCCCCGATGCGGTTGTGGTGGCCGCACTTGGGGCAGACGTCCATGTTGTGCTCCATCTCGGCGCGATAGAGGATGGCACCACACCCGGGACACTTGTTCCAGAGGCCCTCGGGAACCGCCTTCTTGGCCCTGCCCTCGGTGCGGATGACGCTGGGCAGCAGCTTGTCGAACCAGTTCATGATCGTCTCCTCGCCGCTCAGGCCTGGTCCATGGCGACACGCATCTCGTGCACCAGGCCGTGGAGTTTCTCCCTTATCTTATCAGGTTCCTTGACATTTTCCTCGATGATGCCCACCAGGGCACTGCCCACCACCACGGCGTCGGCAATTCGTGACATGGTCGCCGCCATCTCCGCGTCCTTGATGCCGAAGCCCACGCCCAGGGGCAGGTCGGTCACCTCGCGGATCTCGGCCAGCTTCCTCGCCACCTCGTCCACCACCAGGTTGGCGGCCCCCGTGACCCCTTTGAGAGAGACGTAGTAGATGAAGCCGCTGGCCGCCCGGGCGATCATCTCCAGCCGCTGACGGTTGCTGGTGGGGGCGGCGAGGAAGATGGGATCCAGGGCGTGGCTGCGCAGGGCCTGTACCAGGTCGTGGCTCTCCTCCGGCGGCATGTCCACGGTGAGCACGCCGTCCACCCCCGCCTCCGCGGCGGCGGTGGCAAAATCCTCGTAGCCCATCACCTCCACCGGGTTGAGGTAGCCCATGAGGATCACCGGGGTGTGGCTGTTCTCCTCGCGGAAGCGGCGCACCATTTCCAGCACGTCGTGCAGGGAGACGTGGTGGGCCAGGGCCCGCTCGCTGGCACGCTGGATCACGGGGCCGTCGGCCATGGGATCGGAGAAGGGAACCCCCAGCTCCAGCAGGTCGGCCCCCGCCTCCACCAGGGCGTGCATCAGGGGCACCGTCTGTTCCGGGTGGGGGTCGCCGGCGGTGATGAAGGGAATGAGGGCGGTGCGGCCCTGCTTCTTCAGTTCAGCGAAGGTCCGTTCGATGCGGCTCATAGCTTGATCCCCTCCCGCGCGGCCACGGTGTGCATGTCCTTGTCGCCCCGGCCCGAGAGGTTCACCAGCACCTTCTGGCCGGGATCCATCTCCCGCGCCAGCTTGAGGGCGTAGGCCACGGCGTGGCTCGACTCCAGGGCGGGAATGATGCCCTCAGTGCGGGTGAGCGTGTGGAAGGCGGCCAGGGCCTCCTCGTCGTCGATGGCCACGTACTGCACCCGGCCGATGTCCTTGAGCCAGGCGTGCTCGGGGCCCACGCCGGGGTAGTCCAGGCCGGCGGAGATGGAGTGGGTCTCGATGATCTGGCCGTCGCTGTCCTCCATCAGGTAGGTGCGGTTGCCATGCAGTACCCCCGGTTTTCCAGCGCACAGGGGCGCAGCGTGGTGGCCGGTCTCCAGGCCTTCGCCTGCCGCCTCCACGCCGTAGATGGCCACCCCCTCGTCCTCGAGGAAGGCGTGGAAGAGGCCGATGGCGTTGGAGCCGCCGCCCACGCAGGCCACCAGGGCGTCGGGCAGGTCGCCGGCAAGGTCGCGCATCTGCTGGCGCGCCTCGCGGCCGATCACCGCCTGGAAGTCGCGCACCATGGCCGGGTACGGGTGGGGGCCGGCCACGGTGCCAATGATGTAGAAGGTGTTGTCCACCGTGGCCACCCAGTCGCGCATGGCCTCGTTCAACGCATCCTTCAGCGTCTTCGAGCCGGAGGAGACGCTGCGCACCTCGGCGCCCAGCAGGCGCATGCGGTAGACGTTGGCCTCCTGGCGGGCCACGTCCACCTCGCCCATGTAGACCACGCACTCCAAGCCC
>JALWGP010000165.1 GCA_027038775.1 Sedimenticola sp.
GGGGAGGGACGGCGCAGGGGGGCGGAGGCGTGGCGGCTTTCGAGGGTCACCTCCACCTTCATCGGCTTGCCGTGGCGGACCACCTCGAGGGTCACCTTCTCGTCCGGCTTGGCGCTTCTCACCCGCTCCACCAGGTCCCTGGGGGAGAAGAGCTTCTCACCGTTGTAGCTCAGCAGTACGTCGTGCCGACGGATCCCGGCCGCTTCCGCCGGGGAACCGCGCATGACGCGCCGCACCATGAGTCCCTGGTTTTTCTCGATGCCGTCCGGCAGCTGGGCCTGCACGGCCTGGGGCACGGGACCGATGGCCACGCCCAGCCAGACGGGTGCCGATGCCTGGACGGTGCTGCCCGCAGGGGCCGGCTGCGCCCCGGCTCCGGGGCCGAGAGCCAGGCCGATGGCGGCGACCAGGGGAATCAACAGGGCTTTCTTCTTCATTTTCAACCTCCGTGCGTGGAATCTCGTGGAATCCCCGAACACCGGCTTCAGGGGGTTCCTCGCGGTCTCTTTCCGGACCGGTGAGGGGACCGGGTCCGAGATAGGAACGCTCCGCTACATTTTCAATCAGCTTCGATCCATAATCTTTGATTGCGCATAAGAAAAAGGTTCCCAGGGCCCTTGAATTCGCCGCTGCCAAACCCACTTGGTCCACTGGGAACCGGTCATGGGCCGGGTGGAGATGAATATTCGGAGGAAAAAGAAAATGTCGACATTGCAGCAGATCAAGAGCGGCGTGAGCCAGGCGTGGGACAATCTCATCGAGGGGTGGCAGCATCTCTACCGCAAGGCGGCGGGTGCCATCACCCGTTTCACCAGGGGCGATGCGGGTGAAGAGGAGCAGCGGGAGCTGGTGTTGCGCAGTGCCGGCTGGGGCATGCTCCCGGCCGAGGTCTTCGACGACGACGAAAAGGTGATCGTGCGCATGGAGGTGCCCGGCATGGAGAGCGCCGACTTCGATATCCAGGTGGTGGAGAACTACCTGGTGGTGAGCGGCCACAAGCGGGTGGAACGCGAGCGCACCGAGGGCCGCTTCCACGTGCTGGAGCGGGCCTACGGCAGCTTCGAGCGGGCCATTCCCCTGCCGGAGGAGGTGGTGGCCGACGAGGCGAACGCCAGCTACCGGCGCGGTGTGCTGGAGGTGGTGCTGCCCAAGTCCTCGGCCCGGCGTCGTCGCAAGATCGAGGTGAAGGTGAACTGAGCCGGTTTCTGGCGGTCATTGGATGGCGGAGCCGGGGCCGGAAGGCCCCGCTCGCCGTCTGAATCCCATTTCCTGGAGGTGATCATGAATCGGATCGGATCGGCCCGGTTGCTGCACGGCCTGCTGTTTTGGCTGATGCTGCTGGCGTGGGCGCCGCTGATGGCGTCGAGCGCCGGCGTGCCGGGCAACACCCTGGCGCCCATGCTCAAGCGGGTGTTGCCCGCGGTGGTCAACATCTCCACCACCACCTACGTGGCGCAGCGTCAGAACAGCCTGCTGGACAACCCCTTCTACCGCCGCTTCTTCGGCGGAAACGTGCCGGCCATCCAGCGCCGTTCCCAGAGCCTGGGTTCCGGGGTCATCGTGGATGCGGGCAAGGGCTGGATCATCACCAACAACCACGTGGTGGAGGGGGCCGACGAGATCACCGTCACCCTGAGGGACCAGCGCAGCTTCAAGGCGAAGCTGCTGGGGGCCGATCCGGCCGTGGACATCGCCCTGCTCGAGATCGAGGCCGACCGGCTGGCCGAGCTGCCGCTGGGCGACTCGGACAGGCTCCAGGTGGGCGACTTCGTGGTGGCTATCGGCAACCCCTTCGGGTTGGGGCAGACCGTCACCTACGGCATCGTCAGCGCCCTGGGGCGCACCGACCTCGGCATCGAGGGCTACGAGAACTTCATCCAGACCGACGCTGCCATCAACCCCGGCAACTCGGGTGGGGCGCTGGTGACCACCCGTGGCGAATTGGTGGGCATCAACACCGCCATCGTCGGCGGGGCGGGCAACATCGGCATCGGCTTCGCCATTCCGGCCAACATGGTGAAGGCCATCGCCACCCAGCTGGCCCGCTACGGCGAGGTGCAGCGGGGGCAGCTCGGGGTGGTGATGCAGGACCTCACCCCCGACCTGGCCCAGGCTTTCGGCCTGAAACGTCACCGCGGGGCGGTGGTGACCCAGGTGGTGCCCGGGTCCGCCGCGGAGAAGGCGGGCCTGCGCCCCGGCGATGTCATCGTGGGGATCGACGGAAAACAGGTGCACGATGGTAGTGCCCTGCGCAACGCCATCGGCGTGCTGCGCGCGGGCACCCCCGTGCGCCTGGAGGTGATCCGCGAGGGCAGGCTGATGAAAGTGACGGCAACCATCGCTCTGCCCAGGGACGCACGTACCGAGGGCGAGCGGCTCAGTCCGCGGCTCGCGGGCGCCGTGCTCGGCAACCTCGACGAGAAGCATCCATTGGGTGAGTCGGGCGGCGTGGCCGTGGTGGAGGTGGCGCCCGGCAGCCAGGCCTGGGAGGCGGGGCTGCGACAGGGCGACGTGATCGTCTCGGTGAACCGGCAGGCGGTGGGCAACCTGATGGATCTTTCCCGGGTGCTGGCCCAGGGCAGGGGGGACGCGATCCTGCTCAACGTGCGGCGGGGCAACGGTGCCTTCTTCGTCGTCGTGAGATGACAGCCAACAGGAGCAACGGATGGAATTCAAAGACTACTACGAGATCATGGGCGTGAGCCGCGATGCCACGCAGGACGAAATCAAGCGGGCCTATCGCAAGCTGGCGCGCAAGTACCATCCCGACGTGAGCAAGGAGCCCGACGCCGAGGAGAAGTTCAAGCAGCTCGGCGAGGCCTACGAGGTGCTCAAGGACCCGGAGAAGCGCGCCGCCTACGACCGCCTCGGCGCCAACTGGAAGGCGGGCCAGGAGTTCCATCCGCCGCCGGACTGGGACGCCGGCTTTGAGTTCAGCGGTGGCGGCTTCACCGGGGCCGGCGAGGGCGTGGACTACAGCGATTTCTTCGAGTCCCTCTTCGGCGGGTTCCGGCGGGCCGGTACCGGTCATGCCCGGGGCGGTTTCCACATGCGCGGGCAGGACACCCACGCCAAGGTGCTCATCGACCTGGAGGATGCCTACCACGGCGCCGTCAGGCACATCACCCTGCAGGTGCCCGAGGTGGATGCCCAGGGCCACGTCACCACGCGCCAGCGCACCCTCAAGGTGAACATCCCCAAGGGGGTGCGGGAGGGGCAGCGTATCCGCCTGGCCGGCCAGGGCTCCCCAGGCATCGGTGAAGGGCCGGCAGGGGATCTCTACCTCGAGATCGCCTTCAAGCCCCACCCCTTCTACCGGGTGGAGGGCAAGGACGTCTACCTCGACCTCCCCGTCACTCCCTGGGAGGCGGCGCTGGGCGGCCGGGTGAAGGTTCCCACGCCCGGTGGTACGCTGGACCTGAAGATTCCGCCGGGCTCCAACACCGGGAAGAAGATGCGCCTCAAGGGCAAGGGAATCCCCGCCAGGCAGCCGGGCGATTTCTACGTGGAGCTGAAGGTGATGACACCGCCCGCCGGCACGGAGGAGGAGAAGGCCCTCTACCGGCAGATGGCGGAGAGGTTCAGCTACAACCCGCGCAGCGCACTGGGGGTGTGAGCCATGAGCGAGATGAAAGAAAAGGTTCTCGAGGGTGTCCTGCTGGACGAGGTGTACAATCTGACGCTGGCCGAGCTGAGCCGGGCCTGCGAAATGCACGCCGAGTGGCTGGCGGAGCTGGTGGAGGAGGGGATCCTCGAACCCAGCGGGCGCAGTCCCTACGAATGGCGTTTCCCCGCACCCGCGCTGCAGCGGGCGCGCGTGGTGCGCAACCTGCAGCGTGACCTCGGGGTGAACCTCGCCGGCGCGGCGTTGGTAGTGGACCTCCTGGACGAGGTGGAACGCCTGCGGGCACGGCTGCGCCGGTTCGAGCCCGGTTGCTGATGGACGAGGCGGTGTGGCAGCAGCATCGGCTGGCCAACCGGCTCCAGTCGTTGCTGCTGCTCGCCTTCATGGCGGGCTTCCTGGCCCTGGTGGGCTGGCTGCTATGGGGCAGGGAGGGGTTGGTCTCCCTGGCGCTGAGCCTCTTTCTGCTGCTCCTGCTCAATCCGGCGGTGAACCCGAGGCTGCTGATGCGGCTCTACGGCGCGCGGCGCCTGTCGGCGGTCGAGGCGCCGGACCTGGTGGCGGTGGTGCGGGAGCTGTCGCAGCGGGCCGGGCTGGAAAGGATCCCCGAGCTCTACCACCTGCCCAGCAGCATCATCAACGCCTTCTCCACCGGGCGGAGGCAGGATGCGGTGGTGGCCGTCTCCAGCGGGCTGCTGGAGGTGCTCTCGCCCCGCGAACTGGTGGCGGTGTTGGCCCACGAGATCAGTCACATCCGTTCGGACGACACCTGGGTGATGGGGATCGCCGATCTTTTCGCGCGGCTCACCAGCGTGCTCTCCCTCTTCGGCCAGCTGCTGCTCCTGGTCAACCTTCCCCTGCTGCTGCTCCAGCAGGTGCAGATCAACTGGCTGGCGATCCTGCTGCTGGTCTCCGCTCCCACCTTCAGTGCGCTGGCCCAGTTGGGGCTGTCGCGCACGCGCGAGTACGATGCTGATCTCAATGCCGTGCGCCTGACCGGCGACCCGGAGGCGCTGGCCAGCGCCCTGGCCAAGATTGATCGTTACAGCGGGAACTTTCTCGAGCAGATCCTCTGGCCGGGGAAGGGGCTGCCGGAGCCCTCCTGGCTGCGCACCCATCCTCCCACCGAGGAACGCATCCGGCGCATTCTCGCCCTCCAACCGTCCCGGTCCGCAACCCGCTTGCCTTCCCTTGGCAGGACCTTCCCGCCGGTCGCCGCAGGCCGGGTCGACAGGCCGAGATGGCACCTGCACGGACTCTGGTACTGAGGCCGCCAACCCTTGAAAACGACCTGTAAATCCCTATCTGGAAGATAGAGATCAAAAGGGGCGTTTGGGAACCGGTGCGCGTGGTCATCCGCCGCGTGGCGGGTTCCAAAGCACTCCGGCAACCGGAAACATGCATTCAGGAGGTGCAACCATGTTCGGATTTCCAGGTTTCGACACTTCGATTTTTGATGATTTGCTGCGCATCCAGCGGGAAATGGAGAGTATGGTCGGCGGTCCGTTGACCACCGCCATCCGCTCCATGGGTTCGGTGGCCTTTCCGGCGGTGAACGTGGGCACCACCCCGGAAGAGGTGGATGTCTATCTCTTCGCGCCTGGTGTGGATCCCACCACGCTGGACATCAACCTGCAGAACAATGTGCTCACCGTGGCCGGTGAACGGCGGGTGATCCGCGAGGAGGGCGCCAGCTACTACCGCAAGGAGCGTTTCAACGGTGAATTCCGCCGTGTGCTCACCTTGCCCGAGGACGTGGATCCCGACCGCGTGGATGCCACCTACACGGAGGGTGTGCTGCACATCCGCATCGAGCGCAAGGAGTCGAGCAAACCCAGGCAGATCAAGGTGAACTGAGGCGGGAGGTGAGTGAGATGAGTGACAAGACCGAACTGACGACCACGCAGGCCACCGAGGTGCAACCTGCGGCAGAACAGAAGCGGGTGGAGCAGATCGTCCGCCCGGCAGTGGACATCTTCGAGGACGACTCGGGCATCACGGTACATGCCGACATGCCGGGCGTGTCAAAGGAGCGGCTGGCCGTGAAAGTGGAGGGGGATACTCTCAGCATCGACGGCGTGGCGGAGATCCCCATGCCGGAACGCATGGAGCCTCTCTATGCCGAGGTGCGCGCCACCCACTACCAGCGCAGCTTCACCCTGAGTCCCGAGATGGACGTGGACAAGGTGGAAGCCAGCCTGAAGAACGGCGTGCTCACCCTGCGCATTCCCAAGCGGGAAGAGCACAAGCCCAAGAAAATCGAGGTGAAGGTAGGCTGACGAGTTCCATTTTCCTTGCCCCGAAAAAGCCGCTGCGGTTTTGTCCGTGGCGGCTTTTTCGCGTAGTGTGGATTCCGGGTACGGCGGTGGGGCCGGGGAAGGGTCCCTCACGCGCCAAGGGCCACGGCCTCGAAAGATTCCACCGTCCTTCCCGTCCGATACCTGGCAACTCCGCCAGATTGGAAAAGAGCTGAGGTAGAATGCCGCTGACCCGGATTCAAGGAAAACCGATGACCACCCGCCTCACCATCACCCGCCCCGACGACTGGCACCTCCACCTGCGCGACGGCGAGGTGCTGCGCCACACCGTGCCCCACAGCGCCCGGCGCTTCGCCCGCGCCATCGTCATGCCCAATCTCAAGCCGCCGGTGACCACCACCGAACAGGCCCTGGCCTACCGCGAGCGCATCCTGGCGCAGGTGCCCGAGGGACTCTCCTTCGAGCCCCTGATGACCCTCTACCTCACCGACAACACCATCCCCGACGAGATCCGGAGGGCCAGGGCGTCGGGCTTCGTCCATGCGGTCAAGTACTATCCCGCCGGGGCCACCACCAACGCCGAGAGCGGCGTCACCGACCTGCGCAACTGCTACCGCACGCTGGAGGCCATGGCCAGGGAAGGCATGCCCCTGCTCATGCACGGCGAGGTGACCGATCCCGGGGTGGACGTCTTCGACCGCGAGGCGGTCTTCATCGACCGGGTGCTGCTGCCGCTGCTGCGGGAGATCGAGGGGCTCAGGATCGTCTTCGAACACATCACCACGCGGGATGCGGCAGCGCTGGTGGCCGAGACGGACGAGCGCCTGGCCGCCACCATCACGCCCCAGCACCTGCTGATGAACCGCAACGCCATCTTCCAGGGCGGCATCCGCCCGCACCACTACTGCCTGCCGGTGCTCAAGCGCGAGGAGCACCGCCGCGCCCTGGTGGCCGCTGCCACCAGCGGTGACCCCAGGTTCTTCCTCGGCACCGACAGCGCACCCCACGCCCGCCACCACAAGGAGAGCGCCTGCGGCTGTGCGGGCATGTTCAGCGCGCCGGCGGCCATCGAGCTCTATGCCGGGCTGTTCGAACGGGAAGGGGCGCTGGATCGGCTGGAGGCCTTCGCCAGCCACCACGGCGCCGATTTCTACGGCCTGCCGCGCAACGGGGAGAAGATCACCCTGGTGCGGGAGCGCTGGCAGGTTCCGGGGGAGCTGGCCTTCGGCGACGCCACCGTGGTGCCCATGGCGGCCGGCGAGCGCCTGGACTGGAAGCTCGCGGAAACGGCATGAGGGAGCGGCCGCCTCTCGATCCCATGCTGCGCACCCTGCGCCTGGCGCTGTGGCTGATGGCGGCGCTCCTCTTCTTCAACTGGGTCTGGCCCTCGCTGCAGGGGTGGCTGCTGGCGCTCACCGCCGAGCCGAGGGCGGTGACGCCGCGGGGCTCCCTCGCCGAGGTGGAACAGACCAACATCGCCATCTTCCGCAAGGCCAGTCCCTCGGTGGTCTACATCACCACCACCGAGGACCTGGTCAACCTCTGGACCCGCGACATTACCCGCATTCCCAGGGGAACGGGGTCCGGCTTCGTCTGGGACGGGCATGGCCACATCGTTACCAACTTTCATGTCATCGAGGGAGCTTCGGCGGCCTACGTGCGGTTGCAGGACCAGAAGACCTACCGCGCGGTACTGGTGGGCGCCAGCCCCGCCGACGACCTGGCGGTGCTGCGCATCCAGGCCTCGCTCAGCATCCTGAAGCCCCTGCCCATCGGCAGCAGCGCCGATCTCCAGGTGGGGCAGATGGTCTACGCCATCGGCAATCCCTTCGGCCTGGACCACACCCTCACCACCGGTGTCATCTCGGCGCTGGACCGCACCATCCGCACCGAGAACGGCGTGGTGGACGGCCTCATCCAGACCGATGCCGCCATCAACCCCGGCAACTCCGGCGGCCCGCTGCTGGACAGTGCGGGACGACTCGTTGGCGTCAACACCGCCATCTACAGCCCCTCGGGCGCCTACGCGGGGATCGGCTTCGCGGTGCCGGTGGACCGGGTCAACCGGGTGGTGCCCCAGCTCATCGCGCACGGGCGCTACCAGCGCCCCGAGCTGGGGGTGGTGGTGGACGACCGCATGAGCCGGCTGGTGACCGAGAGGCTGGGAGTCGACGGAGTGCTGGTGCTGCGGGTGGAACCGGGCTCGGCGGCGGCCGAGGCGGGCATCCGCGGCAGCCGGATCCTCGCCGAGGGGAACCTGGTGCCCGGCGACATCATCCTTGGTATCGGTGACCGGGAGACCCGCGACGCCGCCGAACTGCGAGCCGCCCTGGAACGCTACAGGGTGGGGGACGAAGTGCGCCTGCGCCTGCTGCGCGAGGGCAGGCTCATCGAGCTGCCGGTTTTGCTCCAGTAAGGGATCAGCCTGCCTTCCTGGGTTCGAGGCACTCGCGGAAGATGCGGGTGACACAGGTCTCGCACACCTCCTTGTCCAGCCGCTCGTAGATGGAGGCGATGGCTTCCTGCTTGGAGTCGAAGAACTGGGAGGCGCCGATCTCGCGGATGAAGCCGCCCTGGGCCATGAACTGCCACACGCGCGCCTTCATGCCCACGAAGTAGAGCCCGCCGCCCTGGGCCTTGAGCTTCTCCGCTTCGTGCACCAGCATCTCGGCGCCCGCCACGTCGATGAAGTTGGCTCCCGACATCTCCAGCAGGATGTGTTTGATGCCCTGTTTCTCGGTGATCTCCGCCAGCTTGTTGGCGACGTGGTTCACCGAGCCAAAATAGATGGACATGTCGATGCGGACGATGCGCAGTTGCGGGCACTGGGGCACCGGCTTGGTGTCCACGTTCACCAGCTTGTTTTTGGGATCGTCGCGGTCCGGAGCCAGGGTGACGATCTCAGGATGGGAGGTGCGGCTGAGGAAGATCACCAGTGACAGCAGCACGCCGATGTAGATGGCGAACTCCAGCTCCAGGAAGAGAGTGGCGAGAAAGGTGACCACCAGGATGCCGGTCTCCGAGGCGCTGGCGCGCACCAGGGTCTTGATCTGCCCGAACTCGATGAGGTTCCAGGCCACCAGCAGGATCACGCCACCCATGGCCGCCACCGGAATGTAGGCGGTGAGCGGTGCAATGAGCAGCACGATGAGCATCAGCAGCACGGCGGCGAAGATGGCCGACATGGGGGTGACGGCGCCGGCAGCATAGTTCACCCCGGAACGGGTGAAGGGCCCGATCCGGCGTAGCTGGAGAAGAAGCTCCCGAACATGTTGGAGAGCCCCTGGCCGATGAACTCCTGGTTGCTGTCGATGCGCTGGTGGGACTTGGTGGCGATGGCTCGCGAGATGGAGACCGCCTCGATGAGCCCCAGCAGGGCCACGGCGAAGGCCTCAGGCGCCAATTGCTGGATGGTGGCCAGGGAGAAGTCGGGTCGGGAGGGCGGCGGCAGGTGGCCGGGGATCGCCGGCACCAGGGCGATGCCGTGTTCCTGGGCGCCGAGCAGCAGGGCGATGACTCCGCCCGTGATCAGCGCCAGCAGCAGGTGGGGGGCCCTGGGAAAGAACTTCTTCACCGCAATGGCGGTAAAGAGGGTGCCGAGCGCAACCGTCAGCACGTAGTAGTTGATGTTGCCAAGCTGGTGGAAGATATCCATCCAGGTATGGGCGAAGGATTCGCCTCTCGGCACCTGCACGCCCAGCACGTGCTTCATCTGGCTGGTGGCGATGAGGATGGCGGCGCCCGCGGTGAAGCCCACCACCACGGTGTGAGAGACGAAGTTGACCAGGGTACCCAGGCGCGCCAGGCCAAAGCCGAACTGGTAGGCGCCGGCCAGGAAGGTGAGCGTGAGCGCCAGGTGGATGAACTCCGGTGAGCCCGGCTCGGCGTAGCGGCTGATGGCCGAGAAGACCACGATGGAGATGGCCGTGGTGGGTCCCGAGATGAGATGCCGGGAAGAGCCGAAAAGGGCGGCCACGACGGGGGTCACCATGGCGGTGTAGAGGCCGTACTCCGGTGGCAGGCCGGCGATGGTGGCGAAGGCGATCCCCTGGGGCAGAACGATGATGGCACCGGTAAGGCCGGCCATGAAATCCTTCTTCAGGGTCTCCGGTGTGACCAGGGACCACCACTGCAGGAACGGCAGAAGCCGCCCCAGGCGGCTCAGCACTGCTTCGCTCATTGTTCAGGACCGCCTCAGTAGATCAGGTTCATCATGAAGAGCGCCACCACCAGGAAGAGCACAGTCATGATGCCGCCGGCGCGCATGAAATCGGCCACCCGGTAGCCTGCCGGGCCCATGATGAGGGCATTCACCTGGTGGGTGGGAATCAGGAAGGAGTTGGAGGTGGCGATGGCCACGGTGAGGGCGAAGAGTGCGGGATCGGCGCCCACGCCAATGGCGATGTTCACCGCCAGGGGCACCAGCAGCACGGTGGCGCCCACGTTGGACATTACCAGGGTGAAGAAGGTGGCCAGGGCGGCGATGGCGGCCTGGATCACCCATACCGGCATGTCGCCCACCACCGAGAGGGTTTGCTCGGCAATCCACTTGGCGGTACCGGAGGTCTCCACCGCCAGGCCGAGGGGAATCAGCGAGGCGAGCAGGAAGACCGTCTTCCAGCTCACCGCCCGGTAGGCCTCCTCGATGTTGAGCACGCCCGACAATACCATGCCCACGGCGCCGGTGAGCAGCG
This sequence comes from Sedimenticola sp., assembly GCA_027038775.1. Lineage (GTDB taxonomy): Bacteria > Pseudomonadota > Gammaproteobacteria > Chromatiales > Chromatiaceae > Thiolapillus. Next base: position 10,575 of record JALWGP010000165.1, read on the forward strand.
CCACCGAAAGACGGATGTCGGTGAAGAGCACCATGGAGAGGGCGATGGAGAAAAAGACGATGGCCCAGCCGAGCTTCTGTGGCCGCTCCTCCTCGTGGGGATACTCGGTGGTCACCACCACGAAGTTGGGATCCTTCTCCAGGCGGGCAAGGGCATCCCAGCGGGTGTGCACCACCAGGGTGTCCCCGGCCTGCAGGGGGATGTTGCGGATGTCCTCGCCTTCGCCCATGGTCTTGCCACCACGATGCAGGGCGATCATGGCGATGCCGTAGGTCTTGCGCATCCAGACGTCGCGCGCGCTCTTGCCAACGAGATTGGAGCCCGGCGGAATGACGATCTCGGCGATGCCCGCCTTGGTGGCGGCCAGGTCCTCGGCAAAGGTGCGCAGGGAGTCGCGCTTCCTCAGTCCGTACTTCTCCACGAAGTGATCCAGATGCTCCTCGGAAGCGACGATGCCCAGCACCATGCCGGGCTGGAACTCCACGTCGCGGGCGATGGTGTTGGGACCCACCCGGGTCTCCTGGCCCGCCAGCTTGGTGGCGATGACGCGGATGGCATAGGTGGTTTCCACGTCGTCCAGTTTCTTGCCGATGAGGGGACTGCCCTCGGGCACCACCACCTCGTAGAGGCTGTAGTCGATGCCGTAGACATTGTGGAAATACTCCATGGTGCTGGAGGCAGTGGTGGAGCCGGAGTCGCTCTTGGTCACCGGCAGTACCCAGCGGCCGGCGATGACGAAATAAGCGATGCCGGTGAGCACCAGCACCACGCCCACGGGGGTGACCGAAAAGAGTCCCCAGGTTTCCATCTGCTGGTCCGGGGGCAGGGTCTGGTTGGAGGTGAGGATGAGGTCGTTGAGCAGGATCAGCGGGCTGGAACCCACCATGGTGACGGTGCCGCCGAGGATGGCGCAGAAGCCCATGGGCATCAACAGGCGTGACATGGGCAGACCGGAACGGGCGGAGATGCGGCTCACCACCGGAAGGAAAAGGGCGGCGGCCCCCACGTTCTGCATGAAGGAGGAGATGAAAGCCACGGTGCCGGAGATGATGGGGATGATCCGTTTCTCCGTGGTACCACCGATCTGCAGGATGAAAGCGGCCACCTTGGTCATGATGCCGGTGCGGTCCAGTCCCGCGCCGATGATCATTACCGCGATGATGGAGATCACCGCGTTACTGGCGAAGCCATCGAACAGCCGCTGGTTGTCCACCAGCCCCTTTTCCAGCCCCATGAGCGGCGCCAGCAGCTCGGTCAGCCCCAGCAGCACCATGATGGAGACGGCGGCCACGTCCACTTCCACGATTTCGAAAGCGAAGAGGTAGATGGTGAGCAGCAGGACGCCGGTCACCCAGGCGATCTCCGTGCTGGGGGCGATGGTGGCAAAACCGAGAGCGGCGAGGAGAAAGACGAGGGCGATGACGATCTGCTTGAGGGGCAATTTTTTTTCTTCACTCATGGCTGGAATGTCGGGGTTGGAGAGCTGTTTCATTAGAAGATTAGAAAAACCTTATAATCTTAACCGGTTTCGGCTCGCGGATCAAATGCCGATGCCCACTCCGGAGGTGTGGCGAGGGGCTTTGATTCGAGGGGGAGGCCGTTCGGCGTTCCACGCTTTCCTGCGGTCCGAGACTGTTCGGCCCGAGGGCGGACCTCCTACGGGGCTCCGGGAGCGGCACCCCCGCCGCGAATCGCCCGGCCTGTTTCCGAAGGAAAGAGCGCATCGCCTCCGGTGAGAATGAAATCGAGGAAGGTGCGGGCCACCAGGCTGAGTT
>JALWGP010000166.1 GCA_027038775.1 Sedimenticola sp.
GGCAGGGTGCGGTTGTAGCCGTCGAAGGGATCGGCGATGTCCACCACCTCGTCCACCTCGGCGGTGACCCCGTCCACCATGGCGCGGATGCCGTCGAGTACGCCCTTGTACTCGTCGTGGGTCTCGCGCTTCATGCGCAGGGCGATGAGAAAGATGGCCGCCTGCACCGGATCCACCTTGCCCTCCAGGATGCCCACGGTGGCGCCGTAGGCCTCCTCGCGGGAGATGTCCTTGGAGAGTTCGGGGCCGGTGGCGATGCGCTGGATGATGGAGCGCATCAGCTGGTGGATGTCGGTGTCGGTGGCGGTCATGGACGGCTCCGCAATGTGCATGGGGGGATTGCGGGCAGTATAGGTCTCCCGCCTGGCCAGTCAACAGCGGAGCTGCTGGGGGATTGCGGCGGGCGCCGGGGCGCCTACCGCTTGCGCTTCCAGACGCTGGTGATGACCCGGTCGTACTCGAAATAGACCATGTAGTTTGCGTATTCCCAGCGCGTAATCGGGGGATCGCCCACCGCGGGATACCGTTTCAGGGGCTCCCCGAACCACATCTCCACCTTCTTCATGGTCATGCCGTTCTCCGGCATCTTGACGCCGGCCCTGGCCGCCTCTTGCCGGGTGTCCCCGATGGAGAGGGTTTCCGCGGATGCCAGGGGCGGAAGGAGGAGGCCGAGTGACAGCAGGGGCACGAGGAGTCTGTGGCGCATGATGGGGCTTGTCCTGTTCTCTTGTTCTGCCGATGAATATAACACCGGCGACCAGTGAGGGAAAAATAATCCCTTTCCGGCCGTGATTTGTTGATCTGCCGCATGTTTTGGGCAACTGCGTGAGAGATATAATCGAATCGTTCGGGGAACGGGGAGCAGGAAAGATGGGCAGAAAAAAGAAGAGGGAGCGGCTGGAAAAACTCCTGAAGCGCCTGAGCAATCCGAAGAAGGTGCTCGAGTCGCCGAAGATCATCTCCGGCAAGAAACTGCTGCGCCTGAGCTACGAATTGGGCGAATATCCCTACCCCGAGAAAATGGGCCTGGAGGAGTACGAGCGCGAGAAGCACCTGCTGCAGATCGAGCTGCTCAAGGTACAGGCCTGGGTGAAGGAAGAGGGCAAGAAGATTCTGGCCATCTTCGAAGGGCGTGATGCTGCCGGCAAGGGGGGCACCATCAAGCGCTTCATGGAGCATCTCAATCCGCGGGCGGCCCACGTGGTGGCGCTGGAGAAACCTTCCGAGCGGGAGCGGGGGGAATGGTATTTCCAACGCTACATCCGCCATCTGCCCACCCGGGGAGAGATGGTCTTCTTCGACCGCTCCTGGTACAACCGCGCCGGCGTGGAGCGGGTCATGGGGTTCTGCACCGACGAGGAGTACCTGGAGTTTCTGCGCCAGGCACCTCAGCTGGAGACCATGCTGGTGAATTCGGACACCATCTTCTACAAGTACTGGTTCTCGGTGAGCCGCCAGGAACAGCTGCGCCGATTCCATTCCCGCTACCATGACCCGCTCAAGCACTGGAAGCTCAGTCCCATCGACCTGGAGTCCCTGGAGCGGTGGGACGATTACACCAACGCACGCAAGGCGATGTTCTTCTACACCAACACCGCCGATGCGCCCTGGACGGTGGTGAAGTCCGACGACAAGAAACGGGCCCGCATCAACTGCATGCGCCATTTCTTGCACCAGCTCGATTATCCCAACAAGGATCACGAAGTGGTGGGCGAACCCGATCCTCTCATCGTTGGTCCCCCGTCCAAGGTCTACAACAACTACTGAATGGAGATCGCCCCATGGCGAAGAAGGAGAAGAAACAGACCAAGGAAGAGAAGACCCTGGCCAAGCTGGAAAAGGCCATTCGCAAGGCGCGCAAGGCGGCTGCCGAGGCGCAGAAGGCGGCCCGGGACGCCGATCGGGCGTTGACCAAGGCCAAGGCGGTGATGGAAAAGGTGGCCAGCCAGCGAAAGAAGAAGCAAAACGAGCATGCCGAGCTGGAACGTCAGCTGAAGGAATACCGCAAGTACTCCGCCCGGCAGGCCAAAAAAGCAGCGGCCAAGGCCAAGGCCCAAAAGGCGGTGCGCAAGCAAAAGCGCAAACAGAAGCGTAAAAAGAGCTGACATTTTCGCGGGTTGGGTAACCATTCCCGTCAGCGATGAACTTTTGTTTGTAAAAGATCTTTACAGGGAGCCAGCTCCTTGTTCGGGGGTTGTCTTGACCATGTGTCTTCCTGATTCTTCATCTCCATTCTCCAAATAGCGTTCCAAGTTTCTGTTCGATCAAGCTATCTGGCCCCTCTCTGGGTTAGCTTGTGACCGGGGAGTGATGGCGGTCAGTGCTGTTGGCACTTTAGTTGCTAAGGGAAGTGCCACCGAAAGAAAACAGGAGCGTTTTCCCATGAAGAATCAAAAGAATCTGTTGGCTGGTTTGACCCTGCTGGCCGCTTTCGCCTTGATGCCCCAAGCGGGAGCCTACGTGATCGATGGTGATCTCCAGGACTGGTTGGCTGGTTCGCCTCGAGGGGCGGCAGAGGACTGGCGGGCAAAAGCGGGAGTGAAGTGGTACGCCGAGGATCAGAGTACGAACTATCTGAACCCGGGCTATGGCGGCCAGGATTATGACGCCGAGGCGATCTACGTGGACATTTCCGGCGACGACCTCTATATCGCCATCGTCACCGGCCGTGCCCCGGGGACCAATGTGAAATATCCCGGTGGCGACATCGCCATCAATCTTGGATGGCGGGGGGGCAACGACGATTCCTTCGAGTTCGCCATCGTTACCCAGGACCATGATGATTACACCGCGGGAGACGTGGTCGCAGTGGATGAGTGGTTCTACGGGCTGTGGACTGGTGCAAATGCTTACGACCCCGCGAACACCAACGGTTACAAACGGGCCCATCCGGTGGCGGTGAAAAGCGGAACCAGGAAAGGTGAGGCCGAGCTGGTTTACAAGAAGGGCAGTTATGGAGGCGCCTCGCTGAAGGACCGGATCGGGCCATACTCCGGAGAACATTACGTGATCGAAGTGGAGGTGGATCTCGACCTCCTGGGACTGGATGTGAGCGGCGATCCCTTCCTGGCCCACTGGACCGAATGGTGCGCCAACGACTGGATCCAGGTGGATCCCGACCCCGGCCAGATTCCTGCACCGCCGGCGTTGGCGCTGCTGGGTCTCGGCTTCGGATTGCTGGGATTGCGGCACCGTCGGTTGGGATAGAACTTCCCGGCGGCCGCCAGGCGGTTCGGTCAGCCGTTCCGCCTGGCGTATAATGCCGTTCCATGTTCTATCCGCTCTCCATCTGGATCGGCCTGCGCTACACCCGGGCCGAGCGCCGCAACCATTTCATCTCTTTCATCTCTTTCATCTCCACCCTGGGGATCACCCTGGGGGTGATCGTGCTCATCACCGTGCTCTCGGTGATGAACGGCTTCCACAAGGAGGTGCGCGAGCGGATCCTGGGCATGGCTTCCCACGCCGACATCCGCGCCGCCAGCGGCAGCCTGGAAGCCTGGAAGCCGGCGCTGGAGAAGGCGCTCCGGCACCCGCGCGTGGTGGGCGCCGCCCCCTACGTGGAGAGCCAGACCATGCTGGTGCACGGCCGCCAGGTGAGCGGCGCCCTGGTGCGCGGCATCGACCCTGAAATGGAACCCTCGGTGGTGGAGGTGGGCGAGCACATGCAGCAGGGCAGCCTGGACCAGCTCCGGCCGGGGAGTTTCAACATCGTGCTGGGGCGGGAGCTGGCGCTGGCCCTGGGCGCCGGCGTGGGGGACCGGGTGACGGTGCTGGTGCCCCGCTTCACCGCCACCCCGACGGGCTCGGTGCCGCGCATGAAGCGCTTCACCGTGAGCGGCATCTTCTCGGTGGGCATGGGCGCGTACAATCGCGGCGTGGCGCTGGTGAACCCGAAGGACCCGGCGG
>JALWGP010000167.1 GCA_027038775.1 Sedimenticola sp.
GATCCAGCACCTTGGCCGCTTCACTGGCCTCCATGGCTGCCTGATCGGGTGTGTGGGGCATGGAGCGCAGATCGTGGTGGCAGGTGCCCCAGCAACCGGCCCGGTCGGCGTATTCCACTTCGTCGGTGGCCAGCATGAAGGCGATCTTCATGGGATTCTCCGGATCCATCTTGCCGCCTTCGACAAAGGGTACGGGCACGTGGTCGGTGTCCTCCCACTCGAAGCGCAGGAAGAGGTTCTGATCGTCGTGGGCCGCCTGCACCTTCACGGCGATGCTGGCGCGCTTGCCGGGAATGGGCGTGGGCTCGGCCTTTTCGCCGGTGACCATCTTCTTGCCCATGTCGGCGGTCTCCTTGTCGTGGCAGGTGACGCAGCGGTCGCCGCCCTTGTCGAAGGGCCGCGCACCCCCGTGGTCACGGCCGTTGAGCACCCACTCGATGGAGGTCTGGCCGGGATAGAAGATGGTGATCTCGCGTTCCGGAACTGCGGTCCAGTCGACGCCGAAGCCTTCGCCGCCGGTGGGTGCCTCGGCTGCGGCCATGTCGGCACCGGCTGTTGCCGCGGTTTCGCCCATGCCGGCGCCTGCCGCCATTTCGGCGCGAACCTTGGCCACGGCCGCTTCCACGGCCTTGCGGATCCGCTCCTCCTCGGCCTTCTTGCGTGCGATGGCAGCCTGGCGTGCCTTCTCCTTCTCCGCCTTCTCCTTTTCGGCCTGCTCCGCCTCGCGCGCGGCCACCAGTTCCAGCCCTTTCTTGTATATCTCGGGCACTTCGCGGATGTAGGCCGGTGCGGGGGCTTCGAGGGCTTCCAGCTCCTCGTCCGAGAGCAGGTCGCGAACGTTCTTGTGGGCGATTCCCTTGTGACAGTCGATGCAGGTCTGCCCGGTCTGGAAGGCGTTCAGATGCTGCTTGCGTGCCCTGGGACGCTGGAAAGCGGGGTTCATGGATTCGAAGTTGTGGCAGTTGCGGCACTCCCGGGAGTCGGTCGCCTTCATCGCCTTCCAGACGTGCTTGGCCAGCTCCAGGCGCTTGGCGTCGAACTTCTCGGGGGTGTCCACGTCCTTGACGATGAAATGGTGGTAGAGCTCGTTGGTCGCCTGGATCTTGCGGATCACCTTGTAGATCCATTCCTTGGGAACATGACAGTCGGGACAGGTGGCGCGCACACCGGTACGGTTGGAGTAGTGGATGGTGGGCACGTACTCCTTGTAAACGTTGTCCCGCATTTCGTGACAGCTGATGCAGAACTCCAGGGTGTTGGTCTTCTCCATGGCCCAGTTGAAGCCGCCCCAGAAGATGATGCCCAGGATGAAAAAGAGAAAGGCTGCACCGAAGCTGAGTTTGCGTTTGGTGTTGTCTGTCATGGCGATTTACCCCGCGGTTATGAGCCGGGAGGCCCATTGCTATGGATAATCTCTGGGTGTCGTCCCGCCGTTGAACATCGGTGGGGAAGAAAGAGGCGGGCAGGGCCGGAGCCCGTGCCCGCCTCCAGGTTCACGCAGTGGTCGCCCGAATCAGGTGACGTGGTGCGTGCGGTTGTAGACGTTGAACTTGCCCGTGGGCGCGTAGAAGCCCTTGATCCGGGTCTTCTCCTTCAGCGTCTTGGCGTCGAATACCACGATCTCGCCATTGGGCTCCTTGGAGTCCTTGCGGTTCCAGACGGAGACCCAGACCTCGGAGCCGTCCGCGTTGAACTCGATGTGTACCGCGGCGTAGCCGGGTTTCTCGGTCAGGCGGATGCTCTTGACGATCTCGCGGGTCTTCTTGGAGATGACCTGGATGGTCTGCTGCACTTCCGGATCCGGGTGCTTGGTCTGGTCGGCCCAGACGTAGTCGCTCTTCGGATGGGTGCGGATGAAGACGCCCGGACCGTCGGTTTCAACCTCGTAGCAGATCTTCCAGGCCTGCTTGGGATGGCCGGCGGGATCGTTGCCCCAGACGGTGACCTTGCCCACACCCAGGTGGGTGGTGCCGCCCACGGGGCCGCACTTGGGATCGATCCAGTTGGCGCCGGGGCCGGGGTGCGGCTTCTTGTCGGTGTCGATCATGGCCTCGAGCTTGCGCTCCACGGTGTCCACCACCACCATCTTGTTGGAGGCGTTGGCGGCGATCTGGAAGTAGCGGCCGGTGGGATCGAAGAAACCGTCATGCAGGTACTTGGCGGAATCGATCATGGTCACCTGCAGGTTGTCCAGATCGGAGTAGTCCACCTGCCACATCTGGCCCAGCTCCTTCATGGAGACCAGCCAGGTGGGGGCCAGGGGGGTGTCGTAGACCGCAGCCACGCGGGACTCGTTGACATACTCGCCGTCCACGTTCACGCCGCGGGCGGAGACCACTTTCAGGGGCTCCATGGTGACCGCGTCCACGATGACGAAGTGGGGCGGCCAGTAACCTCCGCCGATGACATATTTGCCGTCACCGGAAACGGCCACGTCACGGGCGTCGTAGGCGATCTGCACCTCGGCCACCTTCATCTTGTCGGGGGTCTGCCAGAGGTCGATCTTGGTGAGCTTGCCGTCACGACCCATGGTGTACCAGAAGCGGCCCGGGTTCTTGGACTTGAGCTTCTTGTGGTGCTCGGCGGCCTTCAGCACGTGCACCGCGTAGCCGGTGGGGATGTGGGCCACGATTTCGTGCTTGTCACCGTCCACCACGGCCACCTTGCCCACGTCACGCTCGATCACCAGGAAGAAATTCTTCCAGTTGCGGCCGTGCAGCGGCTTGGTGGGATAGTCCTTGGGATCCACGTAGACCTTGTGGCGCTCTTTCATCAGCGAGAGCGGCATCTCCGGCGGGATCGGCGGCTCGAGCTGGATGTACTTGGCCATCAGGGTGATCTCTTCCTTCGACAGGATGTCGTCGAAGTTGTTCATCCCCCCTTCCGTACCATAGGTGATGATCTTCTCGAGACGCTTCTGCCCCAGCTTCATGGTGTTCTTGGGCTCCAGGTTCTTGCCCGTGGCGCCCTTGCGCAGAGTGCCGTGGCAGCCTGCGCAGCGCTGGAAGTAGATGGTCTTCGCTTTTTCGAATTCGGCTTCGGAAAGTTTGGGTGCGTTGGCGGCTGAAGCGGTGATGGCAGTACCGGAAATGGCCATGCCCACCGCCACGCTCAGCGCGGACATCTGGAGTTTGGTCTTTCGCATGTCAGGTTACCCCACAGTTACTGATGATCGAAACCGAAGGCCCTCCCTTCAGTTCCCTGAATAACATTCGGTAATCGGCGGTGAGCCTGAGGACCCCGCGCCGAAGGATAATGTGAACTCAGTCGCCCCAAGTCACATTGACCTACGTCAAGCAGGGTTTTATTTAATGAAATGCTGATATACACCTGTTGCCCGCGTGGTAGAAGCGGGGTTGCCCATGCTAGAATTTTTGTATCCGCAAAGACTTTCAGGCAGGTATGACAGATGACCGTGAACGTGAACCCGCTCAGTGAACAGGACCTCAGCCTCACCGCTTCTGCCCAGGAGAAGATGCAGGAGCTGGCGGGACAGGTGGAAGAGCCCATCGAGGGCGTGCGTGTCTTCGCCACCCCCGGCGGCTGCAGTGGCGTCAACTTCGGCATGACCTTCACCGACCAGCTCACCGAGGACGACAACGTGCGCGAGTACGAGGGCTTCAAGCTCATCGTGGACAGCGGCACGCTGCAGTACCTCAGAGGCGTGGAGATCGATTTCGTCGGTGACGGCGGCGAGGCCCGCTTCGTCTTCAACAACCTTCAGCCCATGGGCAGCGGCTGCAGCACCTGTGGTTCCAACACCGGCGGTGGTTGCGGCTGAGCCACGTCCCGTTTTCGAGTGTTCATGGAAGCGGCGCTTCGGCGCCGCTTCCGTTTTTCAGAAGGGCTTGAGCGAGGCGAGCAGCACGATGGCC
>JALWGP010000168.1 GCA_027038775.1 Sedimenticola sp.
CGTGGTCGAGCTGGGTGATGTGCACCAGGCCGGTGATGTAGAGGTCCTTCAGCTCCACGAAGATGCCGAAGCTGTTGACGCTGACGATGACCCCCTCGTAGGCCTCGCCCACCTTGTCCAGCATGAGCTCGCACTGGAGGGCGTCGGCGGCGTCGCGGGTGGCCTCGTCCGAGCGGCGCTCGGTCATGGGGCAGTGCTCCCCCATGGTGGCCATCTCGGGGAAGGAGTAGGGAAAGGTCTCGGCCTTCTTCTCCGTGAGCAGGTGGCGGATGGCGCGGTGCACCAGCAGGTCGGGATAGCGCCGGATGGGCGAGGTGAAGTGGGTGTAGGCGGGGAAAGCCAGGCCGAAGTGGCCGATGTTCTCCGAGGAGTAGATGGCCTGCATCATGGAGCGCAGCAGCACCGTCTGGATCATGTGGGCGTCGGGGCGCTCCTTCACCTGCTCCAGCAGCTTTGCGTAATCCTTTGCCGTGGGCTCGTCGCCGCCGCCCAGGTGGAGGCCGAGCTGGCCGAGGAACTCGCGCAGCTCCTTGAGCTTCTCCTCGCTGGGCTGCTCGTGGACCCGGTAGAGGACGGGAATCTTCCTGCGCTCCAGCAGGCGCGCCGCCGCCACGTTGGCCGCCAGCATGCACTCCTCGATGATGCGGTGGGCGTCGTTGCGCTCGTAGGGGACGATGGCCTCCAGCTTGCCCTGCTCGTTGAAGATGAAGCGGGTCTCCACCGTCTCGAAGTCGATGGCGCCGCGCACCTCCCGCGCACCGTGCAGGGCGCGGTAGAGCCGGTCCAGCTCCTGCAGGTGGGGCAGCAGCGCCTTGTGGCGCTTGCGCAGGTTGGGGTCCTTTTCATAGAGCATTTGCGCCACCTCGTCGTAGGTGAGGCGGGCATGGGAGCGCATCACTGCGTCGTAGAAGCGCGAGCGCTGGATCTTCCCGTCGCGGCTGATGAAGAGCTCGGCCACCATGCAGAGCCGGTCCACGTGGGGGTTGAGGGAACAGAGGCCGTTGGAGAGCACCTCCGGCAGCATGGGGACCACCCGGTCGGGAAAGTAGGTGGAGTTGCCCCGCCGGTAGGCCTCGCGATCCAGCGCCGAACCGCGCCGCACGTAGGAGGAGACATCGGCGATGGCCACTAACAGCTTCCATCCCTTGGGCGTGCGCTTGCAGAAGACGGCGTCGTCGAAGTCACGGGCATCGGCGCCGTCGATGGTCACCAGCGGCACCTTGCGCAGATCCACCCGGCCCTGCTTTGCCTCCTCCGGCACCTCCTCGGTGAGCTCGGCGATCTCCGCCTCCACCTCGTCGGGCCAGACCACCGGAATGTCGTAGGCGCGGATGGCGACATCGGTCTCCATGCCCGGCGCCAGGTGGTCGCCCAGCACCTCGATCACCTTGCCGATGGGCTGGCGCCACTGGGTGGGGTGCTCGAGGATCTCCACCACCACCATCTGTCCCTCGCGGGCTCCACCCAGGTGCTCGTCGGGAATGATGACGCGGTGGGTCATGCGCTTGTTGTCGGGCACCAGGAAACCCACGCCCATCTCCATGTGCACCCTTCCCACCACCTGGTGGTGGGCGCGCTCGAGGATCTCCACCAGGCTGCCCTCGCGGCGGCCGCGGCGGTCCACGCCGGTGACCTGCACCACCACGCGGTCGTCGTTCCACAGGGGGCGCATCTCGCGCGGCGAGAGGAAGAGGTCCTCGCCGCCGTCGTCGGGCTTGACGAAGCCGAAGCCGTCGGGATGGGCAATGACCCGGCCGACGATGAGGTCCTTGCGGTTCACCACGCAGAGGCCGCCGCGCCGGTTCTTCACCAGCTGGCCGTCGCGCAGCATGGCCTTGACGCGGAAGGAGAGCGCCTCGACCTGTTCGGGATCCTTCAGGCCGAGCACCCGCGCCAGCTCCTCGAACTTGAGGGGCACGCCCTGAGCCTCCAGGGTCTCGATGATGAATTCCCGGCTCGGGATGGGATTCTTGTATTTGCGCGCTTCGCGGGCGCGATAAGGATCGCGCTTGCGCGACACCTTCTTCTTTTTCGATCTGGCCACGGGCCCCGTCTTTATCTCTGTGAATTGAAGTCAATCGGGCATTGTACCTGCTTTGATGCCAACAGATGGGTTCAAATTGCCGTTCCTCAATCCCCCTTTACCGCCAGCGCGTTAAACTGTTTGTTTTAGCATCGAATCCAACAAATAATCGGAGAAGACCCATCATGATTCATACCGTCGAAGGCGATATCCTCCTCACCCGCGCCCAGGCCATCGCCCACGGCGTGGCCCCCATGGATCCCATGAACCAGGGGCTGGCCAAGACATTGCATGAAAAGTACCCCGCCATGCACAAGGACTTCCATCACTGGTGCCACCACGACCATCCCAAACCCGGGGAGGCCTGGATGTGGGGCGGCCCGGGTGGCGTACGCATCATCAACCTGCTCACCCAGGAGGGCGGCTATGGTCACGGGGGGCGCCCCGGCAAGGCCACCACCACCCATGTCAATCACGCCCTGCGGGCGCTGAAGAAGATCGTGAACAAGGAGAAGATCGAATCCCTGGCCCTGCCCCGCCTGGCCACCGGGGTGGGCGGACTGGAATGGGACGAGGTACATCCCCTCATCGAACACCAGTTGGGAGAACTCTCCATCCCCGTTTATCTCTATGTCACCTACCGCCCCGGCGTGAAGGCGGAGGAGCCGGCCGGCTGAGTCCGCCAAGTGCGCACCGGTATCGCGAACCTGCCCCTGCATGGCGGCAGGGCGCCCCGCTGGCTCTTCGAGCGCATGACGCGGCTGGCGCGGGAGATCGCCTGCCACCTGGTGGCCGAGCACGGCCCGCGGGAGCTGCTGCTGCGCCTGGCCGACCCCTACTGGTTCCAGGCCTTCGGTTGCGTGCTGGGTTTCGACTGGCACTCCAGCGGCGTCACCACCACCGCCTGCGGCGCGCTCAAGGAGGGCATCCGGGGGCTGGAGGAAGAACTCGGCCTCTTCGCCGCCGGCGGCAAGGGCGCCGCCTCGCGCAGGACGCCGGCGCAGATCACCGCCGCCTGCGGGAAACTCGGGCGCGATCCCGCGCCCCTGGTGCAGGCGAGCCGTCTTTCGGCCAAGGTTGACAACACCGCCCTGCAGGACGGCTACCAGCTCTACCACCACAGCTTCTTCTTCACCGGCGACGGCGAGTGGAGCGTGGTGCAGCAGGGCATGGACGATGCCAGCGGCATGGCGCGCCGCTACCACTGGGTGAGCGAGGGGCTGGAATCCTTCGTGGTGGAGCCCCACGCCGCCATCTGCTGCGACCGCCGCCAGGCCACGTTGAACCTGGTGGACCGCCACAGCCGGGAAGCCCGGTCCGCCATCACCGGGATCGCCCGTCAACCCGACCGGGAGGGGAGCCGCATCCTGCTCTGCTCCGAGATCGGCAGCGAGGGGCGCAATTTCCAGTTCGTGCAGCACCTGGTGCTTTTCGACCTGCCGCGGGAGCCGGACCTGCTGGAGCAGCGCATCGGCCGCCTCGACCGCATCGGCCAGGGACCGGAGATCCACCTGCACATCCCCTGCTTCGAGCACGGTCCCCAACGGGTGCTCTTCCGCTGGTACCACGAGGGGTTGGACGCCTTCGCCCGCCCCTCGGCGGTGGCCGCGCCCCTCCACGAGCGCTTCTCGGCGCGGCTGGAGGCGGCCCTGGCCGACCCCGCCCAGGCCGATGCGCTGATTCCCGGGGTGGCACAGGCCCGGGAGCAGCTGGAGGCGGAGCTCGCCGCCGGCCGCGACCGGCTGCTGGAGCTCCAGTCCTGCGACCCCCAGGTGGCGGCGGAGCTGGTGGAGTCGGTGCGCCTCCAGGAGCAGGCCACCGCGCTGAACGAGTACAT
>JALWGP010000169.1 GCA_027038775.1 Sedimenticola sp.
GGCCCGCACCAGGCGGGTGAGACCGGTGGTGCCCGGTTTCACCCGGCGGGCTCCCACTTCAGGTCCAGCTCGCGCGCCGCGCGCACGTCGTCCAGGCGGCGCACCGGCAGCTTCCAGGGAGCGCCCTTCACCGTCTCCGGCTCGCGCTCGGCCTCCTCGCGGATCTTCACCATGGCCTCGACGAAGGCGTCCAGCGCCTCCTTCGCCTCCGTTTCCGTGGGCTCGATGAGGAAGCACTCGGGCACCAGCAGGGGGAAGTAGGTGGTGGGGGCGTGCAGGTCGTAATCCAGCAGCCGCTTGGCGAAGTCCATGGCGCTTACCCCCAGCTCCTTCGCCTCCTTCTTCAGGGTGAGGATGAACTCGTGGGTGGCGCGCCGCTCCGGGTAGGCGGCGGTGAAGCCCGCCTCCACCAGTCTCTTCATCAGGTAGTTGGCGTTGAGGGTGGAGAAGTCGGCCACCCGGCGCATTCCCTCGGTGCCCAGCATCTTGGCGTAGACGTAGGCGCGCAGCAGGATCCCGGCGTTGCCGGCGAAGGCGCTCAGGCGGCCGATGGTCTCGGGGCGCTCCTTCTCGGTGAGGAAGCGGTAATCGTGGCCGTCGAACGCCACCAGAGGCACCGGCAGGTAGGGGGCCAGCCGCTCGCTCACCCCCACGGGGCCCGCGCCGGGACCACCGCCGCCATGGGGGGTGGAGAAGGTCTTGTGCAGGTTCATGTGGATGACGTCGAACCCCATGTCGCCGGGCCGCACCCGGCCGAGGATGGCGTTGAGGTTGGCGCCGTCGTAGTAGAGCAGGCCGCCCGCCTCGTGCACCATCTTCGCGATGGTGGCGATGTGGCGTTCGAAGACCCCCAGGGTGGAGGGGTTGGTGAGCATGATGCCGGCGGTCTGGGGGCCCAGGGCCTGCTCCAGCGCCTCCAGGTCCACGTCGCCGTTGGCCAGGGTGGGGATCTCGCGCGCCTGGTAGCCGCACATCACCGCGGTGGCGGGATTGGTGCCGTGGGCGGCGTCGGGCACCAGGATCTCGGTGCGCCCGGTGTCGCCGCGGGCGTCGTGGTAGGCGCGGATCATGGCCACGCCAGCGAACTCGCCCTGGGCGCCGGCCATGGGCGAGAGCGACACCGCCGCCATGCCGGTGACCTCCTTCAGGATCTCCTGCAGCTCATGCATGGCGCTGAGGAACCCCTGGCTGTGGCTCTCCGGCGCCAGCGGGTGGCGGTTCAGCAGCCCCGGCAGTGCGGCCAGCGAGTTGCACGCCCTGGGGTTGTACTTCATGGTGCAGGAGCCCAGGGGATAGAACTGGGTGTCGATGGAGAAGTTCTTCTGCGACAGCTTCGTGTAGTGGCGCACCGCCTGCAGCTCGGAGACCTCGGGCAGCCGCGGCTTGGAGCGGCGGCGCAGGTGTTCGGGAATGCCGTCGAGGGAGGCCTTTTCCTTCGGTGCCTGCGCCTGGGCGCGGCGGCCGGGTCGGGAGTGTTGGAAGATCAGCATGGGGGTTTCCGGTTCAGGGATCGAATCGCACCATGGTGGCGCAGGCGCCTTGGCGGCGGCTGGCCAGGACCCGCTGGAGGCTGGTGGCGTACTTGTCCAGATCCTCCCCGGTGCGGGTCTCGGTGGCGCACACCAGCAGGCAGTTCTCCAGCTCGGGGTAGTCCTGCTGCAGGTCGTAGCCGCCGAGGATGTTGTGGGCCGCCAGGGTACGCAGCACGCCGGGCACCTCCATGGGCAGCTTCAACACCGTCTCGTGGAAGACGGGGCCGCTGAAACGGGGCTCGATTTCGCCCAGGTTGGTGAGCTTCTCCACCAGCCTGTCCAGGTTGGTGTGGCAGGCGGCGGCCGTCTGCGCCAGCCCTTCGGCGCCGAGGAGCGCCATGTGGATGGTGGCGGCGGTGACCATCAGCCCCTGGTTGGTGCAGATGTTGGAGGTGGCCTTGGAGCGACGGATGTGCTGCTCCCGCGCCTGCAGGGTGAGGGTGAAGCCCTCCTTCCCGTCGAGATCGACCGTGCGGCCGATGAGGCGCCCCGGCATCTGGCGCACGTATTTCTGGCGGCAGCAGAGGAAACCGAAGTAGGGCCCGCCGGAGCTGAGCGGCGCGCCCAGGGGCTGGCCGTCCCCGCAGGCGATATCCACGCCCTCCGCGCCCCACTCTCCCGGCGGCACCAGCACCGCCATGGCCAGGGGGTTGACCACGGCGATGGAGAGCAGGCCGTTTTTCCGCGCAAAGTCGGCCATCTCGTCCACCGGCTCCAGCACCCCGAAGAAGTTGGGCTGGGGGATCACCAGGGCGGCGAAATCCTCGCCGGCGTGCGCTTCCAGGATGGCCAGGTCGGTCTGGCCCGTCGCCGCGTCAAAGGGCAGCTCCACCAGCTCGATGCCCTGGTTCCTCACCAGGGTGTGCACCGTGGCACGGTAGGCGGGGTGCAGGCTGCGTGGCACCAGGATACGCTTCGACTTCGACTTGCGGTTGGCGCGCACCGCCATGAGCACCGCCTCCGCCAGCGCCGAGGCACCGTCGTAGAGAGAGGCGTTGGAGACCTCCATGGCCATCAACTCGGCCATCATGGTCTGGTACTCGTAGAGGAGCTGCAGGGTGCCCTGGCTCGCCTCGGCCTGGTAGGGGGTGTAGGCGGTATAGAACTCGCCGCGGGTGGCGATCTGCCAGACGGCGGCGGGCACGTGGTGGTCGTAGGCGCCGGCGCCGATGAAGCAGATGGGCTGGCCGTCCTGGCGCGCCTTCTCCTGCATCAGGCGGTCGATCTCCATCTCGCTCAGGCCGGGGCCGATGCCCTCGAGGGGGGCGGCGCGCAGCTCGTCGGGGATCTCGTCGAAGAGTTCGTCGATGCTGGTGACGCCGATGGCCGACAGCATTTCCTGCACTTCTTCTTCAGTATGGGGAATGAATGGCATGGTTCCTGTGGATCGGACTTCGGATCGTCGGGTTGAAACCCGGCCTATTCCTCTTCGACGACCTTGGCATAGGCCTCGGCGTCGAGCAGCTCGTCCAGCTGGGAGGGATCGGAGGGGCGCATCCGGAAGATCCAGTTCTCGTAGGGCGCCTCGTTGATCGCCTCCGGGCTGTCGGCCAGGGTCTCGTTCACCTCCACCACCTCGCCGTCGAGGGGGCTGTAGACGTCGGAGGCGGCTTTCACCGATTCCACCACGGCACACTCGCCGCCGGCAGAGAGCTCGGTGCCCACTTCGGGCAGCTCCACGAAGACCAGGTCGCCGAGCAGCTCCTGGGCGTGGTCGGTGATGCCCACGGCGACGATGCCGTCACCCTCGTCGCGTACCCACTCGTGGCTGCTGGTGTATTTCAGTTCGTCCGGAATCTCGCTCATTTTCGGTTTTCCCCTTGTCGTGTCGTATTGGGAGCCATGTTCCCTTCGGTTCGGCCCGGGGCGGGCCTCCTACGGCTGGTGCAGGAACGGCGCCCCCGCCGCGAATGGTTTTGCGTTCGGCCCGTGGGTGGGCCTCCTACAGTTCGATGCAGGCCTTGCCGTGCCGCACGAAGGGCGGCTTCACCCGCCGAACCGGCAGCCGCCGGCCGCGGATCTCCACGGCGAGATCGTCGCCCGCGTCCGCCGTTACCCGCGCCAGGGCGATGGCCCGGCTCAGGGTGGGCGAGAAGCCGCCGGAGGTGATCTCCCCCACCTCGCGCTCGCCGTCGTACAGCTTCAGATGATTGCGCAAAACGCCCTTCCCTTCCAGCACCAGGCCGGTGAAGCGGCGCAGGTGGCCCGCGGCCCGCTGTGCCTCCAGCGCCCGCCGGCCGATGAAATCACGCTGCCCGTCCCGGAGGTCCACCGTCCAGCCCAGGCCCGACTCCAGGGG
>JALWGP010000170.1 GCA_027038775.1 Sedimenticola sp.
GAAATAAAGACCGCGCAGGGCTTCACTTTCCGGGAAAAAGGGGTAAAATGCCCCGTTTTCCCGGACCGGCCTTTTCCCGGCCCGCGAAGAGAACCGAACCGAACTCGAAACAACAGGGCTTTGACAACACATGGTTACGATTCGTCTTGCCAGGACCGGCGCCAAGAAGCGCCCCTTCTACCACATCGTGGCGGCTGACTCGCGCAGCCCCCGCGACGGGCGTTACATCGAGCGCCTGGGCTTCTTCAACCCCGTGGCCAAGGGCCAGGAAGAGCCGCTGCGCATCGATCTCGAGCGCGTGGACCACTGGCTCTCCCAGGGCGCGAAGATGACCGAGCGTGTCGAGGCGCTGGTGAAACAGTACCGCAAGCAGGCCCAGAGCGAAGCCGCCTGAGCCAGCCTGTGGAACCGGACCTGGACGGTAGCCAGGTGAAGACGAAACCCGAGGGTGACGGGCCGGACAGGCTGGTCGCCCTCGGTCGCATTTCGGGGCTGCACGGCGTGCAGGGGTGGGTGAAGGTCCACTCCGACACCAGGCCCCGGGAAAACATACTGGAATACTCGCCCTGGTACCTCCTGCGGGGGGGAGCCTGGGAGCCCTGGGAGGTGGTCCGCGGCCGTCCCCAGGGCAAGACGCTGGTGGCGCAGCTGCGCGGCTGCACCGACCGCGAGCAGGCGCGGCGGCTCATGGGCGCCACCATTGCCGTGCGCCGGTCGCAGCTGGGCCAGAGCGAAGAGGAGTACTACTGGACCGACCTCGAGGGCCTGGAGGTGGTCACCACCGGCGGCGTGGCGCTGGGCAGGGTGGACCACCTGATGGAGACCGGCGCCAACGACGTGCTGGTGGTGAAGGGCGGGCGGGAACGGCTGATTCCCTGGCTGCCCGAGCAGGTGATCCGCGAGGTGGACCTGGAGCAGGGCAGGATCCTGGTGGACTGGGATCCGGAATTCTGATGCGTTTCGACGTCGTCACCCTGTTTCCCGAGATGTTCCGTGCCATGGAGTCGGGCGTCACGGGGCGGGCCCTGCGGGAAGGGCCGGCGGAGCTCCACCTGTGGAATCCGCGGGACTACACCGAGGATGTCCACCGCACCGTGGACGACCGCCCCTACGGCGGGGGGCCCGGCATGGTGATGATGGTGGAGCCGTTGAAACGGGCGCTGGCCGACGCCAGGGCCGCTGCCCCAGGCAGCCGGGTGGTCTACCTCACGCCCCAGGGCCGGCGCTTCGACCAGGGCGCCGCCCGCGAGATGGCGCAGCGGGAGGGGATGATCCTCCTCGCCGGCCGCTACGAGGGCATCGACGAGCGGCTGGTGGAGTGCTGCGTGGACGAGGAGTGGTCCATCGGCGACTACGTCCTCTCCGGCGGCGAGCTGGCGGCCATGGTGATCATGGACACGGTGATCCGCCTGCTGCCGGGGGTGCTGGGACACGAGGAGTCGGCGGTGCAGGACTCCTACATGAACGGCCTGCTGGACTTTCCCCAGTACACCAGGCCCGAGGAGCTGGAGGGACGCCGGGTGCCGGAGGTGCTGCGTTCCGGCGACCACGAGGCGATCCGCCGCTGGCGCCTGCAGCAGGCGCTGGGGCGAACCTGGATCCGGCGGCCCGACCTGCTGGAGCAGCGGCGCCTCTCGGACGAGGAGCGGGAGCTGCTGGAAGCGTTCATCCGCACGCACCAGGGCGCGGCTGCCTCTTCGCCCGGGGAAGAGTAGAATACGCAACTTGAGAACACGCGCCGTGAGGCGCCACGAATACAGAGGAGCAACAACGATGAGCAACATCATCCAGGAACTCGAAGCTGAACAGATGAACAAGGAGATCCCGGACTTCGGGCCCGGTGATACCGTTGTTGTGAAGGTGAAGGTGAAGGAGGGCAACCGCGAGCGCCTGCAGGCCTTCGAGGGCGTGGTCATCGCCAAGCGCAACCGCGGCCTCAACTCCGCCTTCACCGTGCGCAAGATCTCTCACGGCGAGGGCGTGGAGCGGACCTTCCAGACCTACAGCCCGCTCATCGACAGCATCGAGGTGAAGCGCAAGGGCGACGTGCGCCGCGCCAAGCTCTACTACCTGCGCGGCCGCACCGGCAAGGCGGCGAGGATCAAGGAAAAGATCTGAAGCCGGCATCCCTGGTGGATCGCGGTCCGGGCCATCACGACCTCCCGTCGTGGTGGCCTTTTTCGTGCGGGCGGAGTTCGCGGCGGGGGCGCCGCTCCTACACCACCTGTAGGAGACCCGCCCCCGGGCCGAACCGAAACGAATGAAACAGCCGACCTCCTTCTACTGGCACGACTACGAGACCTGGGGCACCGACCCGCGCCGCGACCGGGCGGCCCAATTCGCCGGGCTGCGCACCGATCTCGACTTCAACCCCGTGGGCCGGCCGCTGGTGATCTACTGCGCGCCGGCGGACGACATGCTGCCCCAGCCCGGCGCCTGCCTGGTCACCGGCATCACCCCCCAGAAGGCGCGGGCGGATGGGGTGTGCGAGGCCGACTTCTTCGCCGCCATCCACGACGAGCTCTCCCGCCCCGGCACCTGCGCCCTGGGCTACAACAGTATCCGCTTCGACGACGAGTTCACCCGCTACGGGCTCTACCGCAACTTCTTCGACCCCTACGCCCGCGAGTGGCAGAACGGCAACTCGCGCTGGGACATCATCGACACGGTGCGCCTGGCCCACGCCCTGCGTCCCGAGGGGATCGAGTGGCCGAGGAACGAGGAGGGGGTCACCAGCTTCCGCCTGGAACGGCTCACCGCCGCCAACGGCATCGAGCACGAGGGCGCCCATGACGCCCTGGTGGACGTGAAGGCCACCATCGCCCTGGCGAAGCTGGTGAAGGAGAGGCAGCCGCGGCTCTTCGAGTTCGTCTTTGGCCACCGCGACAAGGGGTGGCTGGCGCAGCAGCTCGCCGTGCCGGCACAGCGGCCGGTGGTGCACGTATCGGACAAGTATCCCGCCCGGCTGGGCTGCATCGCCGTGGTGGTGCCCCTGGCCTGGCACCCGGTGAACCGCAACGGCGTCATCGTCTACGACCTGCGGGTGGACCCGGAACCCCTCCTGGAGCTGTCGGCGGAGGAGATCCGCCGGCGTCTCTACACCCCCGCCGCGGAGCTGGCCGAGGGAGAGGCGCGCATCCCGCTGAAGATGGTGAGCGTCAACCACGCCCCCGTGGTGGTACCCCTGAACACCCTCACCGGCGAGGCGCGGGAGAAGTGGGACCTGGACGAGCAGCGCGAGCTGCGTCACCTGCAGCTCATCCGTGAGAACGCCGCCCTGCTCGAGCGGAAGGTGGCGGAGGTCTTCCGCGAGTCGGTCTTCGAGCCCTCACCCGATCCCGACCAGGGCCTCTACGACGGTTTCCTCTCCGATCACGACCGGCGCCTGTGCGAGCGGGTGCGCGCCACACCGCCACAGGAGCTGGCCGGCCTCAGTCTGCCCTTCGAGGCGCCCAAGCTGCACGAGCTGCTCTTCCGCTACCGCGCCCGCAACTGGCCTGAAACCCTCAGCCGGGAGGAACGGGCGCGCTGGGACGAGTACCGGCTCCATCGCCTCACCCGGCCGGACGGCGGCTCCAGCATCACGCTGGAGGCGTACCGGAAGGAGCTGGCGCGCCTGAGCATCGACATGAGCCTGACGGAGGCGCAGCGGCAGGTGGTGGATGCGCTCATCGAGTGGCCGCTGGAGATCGGTTTGTAGGCGCGCTTCCGTAGGAGCGGCGTTCCCGCCGCGAACCGTTCGAAGTTCGGCCCGGGGGCGGGCCTCCTACGGGCGGGAGCGGCAACATGCCTGTAGGAGCGGCGCCCCCGCCGCGAATGGTT